>NC_009635.1:941700-1255600 GCF_000017185.1 Methanococcus aeolicus Nankai-3
ATATAATCATGCATGATTATTATCATAAATGAGATTAAATATTATACATTAGATATTTTTGCAAATGGCGGAGGGATATTATGGAATCTTGGAACTTAAAATATAAAACAAAATGCTACAATTGTGGGAAAATCGTAGACCAAATAATTGAGATATATCCAAATCAGGCATTTGTAAAATGCTCAAATTGTGGTGCAACAAGATACTATATTTTAAAAACTGTTGAAATTGATAAAGGGAATATAATTGAAGAAGAAAAAGATAAAAAAAGAAAGTTCGACAACTGGTTATTGGAAAAAGAAGCTAAATGTTATAATTGCAATACATTATACATACAAGATATATTAATAACTGAATCTGGTATGTATGTAAGATGTAGAAATTGCGGATTTGCAAGATACTACTGGTTCCATATGATGGAAATACCAAATAAATAATTGAACGGTTATTTTTACTTTTTTTACTTTTTATTTTTTTATCCACTCTCACAATATTTTTTTATCCAATTAACAAAAAGGGCAATGAATATATATTATTATCTAAATAATAGTAATCACTATATTATTAAATAGTTGTGTGTGTGCAATACACAAAACCAAAACATTTATATAGAAGTTCAAAGGTATATTACTATATATTACTATAGGTTGGCATATAATCAATTTAAAATGACAACATTTATAATCAATGAAATTCATAATTATAATAAATTTTATACTAATTAATAAAAAAAAGGTGGTATTATGGAATTAATAGTAGCTGAGGCATATCAAGGGGATGTGGGTAAAAGCATAGTCCGTATAGACCCCATAACAATGGAAAAATTAAATTTAAAATCGGGGGATGTAGTAGAAATTGAAGGAAAAACCAAAAGTTATGCAACGGTTTGGAGAGGATATATGGAAGACCAAGGAAAGGGAATAATTAGAATGGACGGAATATTAAGACAAAATACAAAAGCTGGAATTGGGGACAAAGTTAAAATAAAAAAGACAGAAGTAAAAGAGGCAAAAAAAATAACCCTTGCTCCAATGCAGGAAGTTAGATTTGCTGGGGCATTCAATGACCATGTTAAAAGTAGATTAATGGGACAAGTTGTTGGAAAAGGCTCAAAAGTTGTAATAGGGGTACTTGGAACAGCATTTCCATTTATAGTGGTAAATACATCCCCAAAAGGGGCTGTAAAAATTACAGAATTTACAGATTTCGACATAAAAACTGAACCTGTATCAGAAATAAAAGAATCTAAAATACCAGATATAATTTACGACGATATTGGGGGATTAAAAGAAGAAGTTAAAAAAATTAGGGAGATGGT
Source organism: Methanococcus aeolicus Nankai-3 (assembly GCF_000017185.1). Classification (NCBI taxonomy): domain Archaea; kingdom Methanobacteriati; phylum Methanobacteriota; class Methanococci; order Methanococcales; family Methanococcaceae; genus Methanococcus; species Methanococcus aeolicus. The sequence goes on from NC_009635.1 coordinate 943,019, forward strand.
GGAGCTCCCTATGAGATACCCAGAATTATTTGATAAATTAGGTATCGAACCACCAAAAGGAGTTTTACTCGCAGGACCTCCGGGAACAGGTAAAACACTACTTGCAAAAGCCGTAGCTAATGAAGCAGGAGCTAATTTCTATACCATAAATGGTCCGGAAATTATGAGTAAATATGTTGGAGAGACAGAAGAAAATTTAAGAAAGATATTTGAAGATGCTGAGGAAGAAGCTCCAAGTATCATATTCATTGATGAAATTGATAGCGTAGCTCCAAAAAGAGATGAAGCTTCTGGTGAAGTTGAAAGAAGAATGGTAGCTCAGCTCCTTACGCTGATGGATGGATTAGGCGGAAGAGGACAGGTCGTAGTAATTGCAGCCACAAATAGGCCTGACTCATTAGATGGTGCATTAAGAAGACCAGGAAGATTTGATAGAGAATTAACCATTGGTGTTCCAGATAGAAAAGGTAGAAAAGAAATTCTACAAATACATACAAGAAATATGCCACTCGAAAATGTGGATTTAGACTATTTGGCAGATGTTACACATGGTTTTGTTGGTGCTGATTTAGCTTCATTGTGTAAAGAGGCGGCAATGAAAACACTTAGAAGATTACTTCCAGATATTGACTTAGAAAAAGAAGAAATACCTGCGGAAATTCTTGAAAACATTAAAGTAACAATGAAAGACTTTAAAGAAGCTTTAAAAGAAGTTGAACCATCAGCATTAAGAGAAGTTCTTGTTGAAGTTCCAAATGTGAGATGGGAGGACATTGGAGGATTAGATGAGATAAAACAAGACCTCATTGAAGCTGTTGAATGGCCCATAAAAAATAAAGAAGTATTCGAAAAAATGGGAATTCGACCACCTAAGGGAGTATTATTATTCGGTCCGCCTGGAACAGGTAAAACCATGCTTGCAAAAGCCGTAGCTAATGAATCACAAGCTAACTTCATAAGCGTAAAAGGTCCAGAAATATTCTCAAAATGGGTCGGAGAAAGCGAAAAGGCAATCAGAGAAATGTTTAAAAAAGCAAGACAGGCAGCCCCTACTGTGATATTCTTTGATGAAATTGACAGTATTGCTCCAACAAGAGGTTCAGATATGGGAGGAAGTGGAGTTGCTGAAAAAGTTGTAAATCAACTTTTAACAGAACTTGATGGATTAGAAGAACCAAAAGATGTTGTAGTTGTTGCAGCTACAAATAGGCCAGATATGCTTGATTCTGCGTTATTGAGGCCAGGGCGATTGGATAGAATTGTGCTTGTTCCAGTCCCAAATAGTGATGCAAGATACAAAATATTCGAAGTTCATGCCAAAAATATGCCAATAGCCGAAGAAGTAGATTTAAAGAAACTTGCAGAAGAAACAGAAGGATACACAGGAGCTGACATTGAAGCAATATGTAGGGAAGCTGCAATGACAGCACTTAGAGAAAATATAAATGCTGAAAAAGTTGAGTTAAAACACTTTAAGAAGGCAATGAAAAAAATAAGACCATCTGTTAAAGAAGGAGATATGGCAGTTTATGAAAAATTGGCAAAAGAATACAGTGGAAGCTCCGAGGCTGACGAAGAAGAAAACGAAGAAAATTAATTAAATAATTAATTTTTCTATTTTCTATTTTCTATTTTTTGATATTTTTCCATTATTTTTAATTTTTATTCTATGGGTAATTCTATTTTCACGAATATTTATATATTATTATATCCTATTATATATCATGTCAAAAAATAAAATAATAAGGGACCCAATATATAAAGATGTGTTAATCAATAGTGGCGAAATTGATATAATTGACAGCCCAGAAGTTCAAAGATTAAGAAATATAAAGCAAACAGGTTTAACTTGTATTGTTTATCCTAGTGCCAACCATACCAGATTTGAACACTCCATAGGGACTATGTATATTGCAGGAGAAATTTTTAAAAGATTTAAGGATATTGACACCCAATTAATAAGAATTGCAGGACTACTGCATGACATAGGGCATCCCCCATTTTCCCATACTCTTGAAGTAAATGGTTACGACCATGAATACCACACTAAAAAAAAGATTAAAAAAATGAATTTTGAGAATTATACTTCCAATGAAATAATTAATGTTTTATCTTCTAAAAGTATTGAAGGAATGCTACTTAGCGGAGATATTGATGCCGATAGAATTGATTATTTAATGAGGGATAGTTATCATACGGGGGTGGCATATGGTTCAATTGATTACAACAGATTAATTGGTAGCATGATATTATATGGAGATAAAAATAATAGCAATGACCACCATAATAAATTGGCAATATTAGAAAAAGGAAAAATTGCAGTAGAATCTTTACTAATTGCACGATATCAAATGTACCCTACTGTTTATATGCATCCTACTTCAAGAATTTCAGAAACAATGCTAAAACAAGCCACTGTTGAAGCCATAAGTGAAAAATTATTTAAAGTGCATGACCTTTCCATCATGGACGATATTGACTTAATTTCAATTATACGAAATCAGAGAGGGGAAGAATCAAATAAATTAATTAATATGATAGATAGAAGGCAATTATTTAAAAATATAGTCACGCTAAAATATGGGGAGCTCCTTCCAATTGAAAGATGGAGATTAATTAATTTAAGTGATTACAATATACGAAAATTGGAAGGGGAGCTCCTTGATAAATTTGATATTAAAATATTTTTGGATATACCCTCATATCCTAAAATGAATGAGCACAATATTAAAATCGTAATAAATGATAAAATCTATCGTTTAAACCATATATCTCCCCTTGCAAATAGTTTAAAATTAGCATACATAAATTCTTGGGATGTTAGAGTTTATGCATCTCCTGAAATAAATGGAACCATTAACAAAATAACCGATAAAGATATAGAGGAAATTAATAAATATATCTTTGAATTCATTGAAAATAAAACTAAACATGGTGAATTATACCACATAATTGAAGAAAATGAGAAAATAAGAGGAAAAGGTAATTTAATAAATATTATAAAAGAAAAAGGACTGTCTGAAAAAGATGTAATTGAGGAGCTCCAAAAATTAACTTTCTGTGGCCTAATCAATGAAACTGTTGAAAAAATTGGGGGAATATATAGATATGATTATAGTATCAACAATAATCTAAAAAATTAAATTAAAAAGAAATTAAAAGGAACTAATATGAAGGCACGAATAGGAAGACAGGTAAAGCACTTTGAAAACATAGATGTAGATTGTATAACTGCAATATTTTCCAAAAACAATTTATACAGATATACATTACAGATGCAATATAAAGACAGAATAGAACAAAATAACACCATTACAGTTATTCTTAAAAATCCATCTTCGGCAAATGAAAAAATGGCAGATAACACTATACGAAGAGTAGAAGGCTTCGTTCATTGCAATTTTCCAGATGTAAAATATTTAAATATATTGAATATTTTTGCATACCGGGCAACCGATGCAAAAGATGTTAAAAATGCCCTAATAAACAATGGATTAAATTATATTGTAGGAATAGAAAACGATAAATACATAAAATCATTTGTAAAAGAAAGTGATTATATAATTAAAGCATGGGGCGGAAATAGTGGAATTAATAAAAAAGCATATAATCAAAGAATTGAGCAAGTAAATGATTTAATACATAATAATGTTAAAAAAGATGTTCCTATTTATAGAGTAGATGGCAATGGAAAAGGGAGCTCCTTGTATCCATTTCATGCCTGTTTTTGGAGTTATACTATGGGATTAGAAAAATATTAAATATATATGTTATTTCAATGCTGAACCAACATCTTCAAAACCTTGCCTTAATCCTTGCCCTGCTCTTTTTTGTAAATATTTTTGGTTAAATAACATGTAATAAACATTTTCGGCATGTTCCTCTGCTCTTCTTTTTGCAAGCCAGTCTAACTCTTTTCCGTCTTTTGCCTCGTCCTCATGAACAAATACTTCTATTATATGTTTATTTGTCATTAACTGTGCCATCATAAGACCCTGAGATGCCTCATGAGCACAAACTTTATCTTTATCCATTTTTCCGGGCATACCCAATGCCATGGTTATTTCGCATCCCTCTTCCTCTATTAGTTTTTTGCATGCAACTGGTAGGTCTTTCATTCCCGGAACTGTGTATCTTATTATTTTTATTTTATCAGTCATATTGTTTAGCGTTTTAATGGCTACTGATGCCATATCCACCATAGCAAATGTGGTATCGGCTATACCTACTTTAATTGTCATAATTCCACCGAATTATATATTATTTTTAAAATATTATATATTTCATCTATTTTATGTTAAATTATTTTATTTGTTTATTTTATCCATGTAGTAATTTATTAATTCTTCCCCGTTTAAATGTGCCAAACCATGTTCTTCCGCATATTTTTCGGTTTCCGCTCTGCTCATGGCTTTTCCATCGTCCCCCATCATTTCGCAAATTGTGGTAATTGGAGTTAAACCAGCCAATTCTGCAAGAGCTACGGTCATTTCCGTATGTCCTTCCCTATTTTTTAAAAGTCCTTCTGATGCCCTCAACAACACCACATGTCCGGGAGCTCTGAACTCTTTTCCAAAATCATTGTATCTTTTTTCTTTTAGGAGCTCCGCCAATTTTTTTATTGTGAGTGCCCTATCATTATCAGTTATTCCTGTAAATGTGCTCCTATGATTTACAGTTATTGAAAATGAAGATTTTTCATCATATGGTATATCATTAGGATACAATTCTTTTAAAATAGGGAATTTCTCATTTGCACAATCGAACACATCAATCATAAAAGGAATTCCGACAGCTTCACAATATTTTGGGTGTATTGCTGTGCAAATTAATCCTCCCCCGTCTTTTCTCATAGTTCTTATGTGTTCAGGAGTTATAAATTCCGAAGCTACAACCATATCGGCTTCCCCCTCCCTATCATCGCTATCGTAAATTAATATCATTTTTCCATTTTTTAAATCATTTATGGCTTTTTCAATTTTAGCATTTTCACTCATTGTTTAACCTCTTAAAATGAAATTATTTTATAGATGCTCAATAATTTTAATTATAATTTATAATCTAATTTTTACCATATAATTATTTTTTAAAGATAAATATTTTCTCAATTTAATGGGGGCTATTAATTCTATTACATTATTTGGATGCTCAGTTTTTTTTGGATATACGATAGCACCATTTACACAATAATCTTTTATACATATTCTTACAGGTATTAATTTAACGCCATAGTATTTATTATTTTTATAATAAAAATCATCCACTTCTATAGGATTTAACTCGTTTAAATTTATTATATATCCTAATTTAACATTTAAAGTGCCTTCATAAGGTTCAAATCCAAGAATATTTTTAAATTTTTCTTTATATGGGGGAAGAGACATGTAGTGCTTCCCTTCACCTTTTCCTGAAACTACACGGCCAAATAATTTATTTAGCATTTAAATCATCACCAATATTATAGGTATATTTTTTGAATTTATTTTTAAATATAATCTAATTAATATTGGGTTTCATTTAATAAATAAGTTATGATGGAATAAAAAAATAAATACAATAACTACAAAAACATTGAAGTCCCCAATAATATTTAAAAATTAAAAAATAGGTGGTATTTTGATAGGCATAATCGGAGGAACTGGAATATCTACAATATTAAATAAAGGCAGAGAGGAAATAATAAACACAAAATATGGAAATGCAAAGGTATTAATTGATAAAGAAAGCGATGTAGTTTTATTATTTAGGCACGGCATACGCCATAACACCCCACCACACAAAATAAATTATAGGGCCAATATTATGGCACTTAAACAGCTTGGTGTCGATAAAATTTTAGCAATAAATGCCGTAGGTTCATTAAAAGAAGAAATAACTCCGGGAAGTTTTGTAGTGGCAAATGATTTTATAGAATTCACAAAAGAAAGGAAAAGCACATTTTACGATGGAGAAAATGGCGAAGTTGTGCATATTGATGTTTCAGAGCCTTATTGCCCACAAATGACAGAATTAATAAAATGTTTATTGAATAATAGGGGCTACAAATATTGCGAAGGCACCTATGTATGCACAGAAGGGCCAAGATTTGAAACTAAGGCAGAAATAAATTTCTATAAAACAATAGGAGATATTGTGGGCATGACGGCATACCCCGAAGTAGTTCTTGCTAGGGAGCTCCAACTATGCTATGGTTCTATATGCACAGTCTCCAACTATTGCACAGGAATATCTAAAAGTAGATTAACTATATCAGAAGTATATGAAACAATAAATGAAATGGAAAATGAAATATTGAATATTGTGGAGGATATAATAAATTATAAACGGGACCAATGTAGTTATTGTAAAAATATACTAAATGATGCTAAAATGTAATATAATAATTATTTGTGTGAATTACCCCTCCCTTACGGAAGGAGCTCCCTGACTCATAGGGGATACTTGCCCAGAGATTACCTTTATGTAAGGTATAATTCTGAGTAGAGGTCTCCCCTCCACAGGTACAACGGACTCTCCAAGCCCTGACTTTAATATATTTAGGGACGCATTGTAATCCCTATCAATATTCCAACCGCAGTTTGGACAGAAAAAGAGCCTATCATACAATTTTAAACTACTAACTACAAAACCGCAGTTGGAACACTTTTTAGAAGTATATGCAGGATTTACAAGTATTACTTCTCTACCAGCACCTTCCACCTTTTAGCAAATCGGAGATTTGCTAAATCGTAAAAATTTGCGTAGCAAATTTTTAGATGTAGAGAAGCAAATTTATGAATTTTTTCCAAGAACCATCAAGAATATGACGGTTTAAGGTCTTTTGACATTTTTTGTTTTCAACCATTGATTTTATATTTAAATCTTCTAAAACTATTTTATCATAGTTATTTACATAATACCTTGATAGTTTATGTAGAAAATCATTTTTCTGATTGTTTAATTTATCATAAACATTGATAAGTTTTAATTTGGTCTTTTTGTAGTTATTAGAACCCCTAACCTTTCGAGATAAGTTCTTTTGGACTTTCTTTATTTTATCTAAAGTTTTGTCAATAAATTTAGGATTTTCAAATTTGTTCCCGTCTGAATCGATGGCATAACCATCGATTCCTAAATCGATACCTATAACTTTATTAGTTTTAGGTAATGGTTTAGGTTCTTCTTCCACTTGAAAAAAGGCAAACCACTTACCAGTTGGTTCTTTTTTTATAATTATTCCTTTAATTACTCCTTTAATTTTTCTGTGTAGTGTTATAGGAATTTCTCCTATTTTGGATAGTTTAAGTCTTTTGGTTTTATAATCAACCTTGAAACCTGATTGATTGTATTCTATCGTTTTATAGTGATTTTTAGATGATTTAAATCTTAATCTACCTACTTTATGCCCATTCTGTTTTAGTTTTCCTAATGCTTTGAGACTACCCCAAAGTTTATTATTCACAAGTTGAAGGACTTTGGAATGGACTTTTTTAAGTTCAGGATTTTCCTTTTTATGCTCTGTGATTAGTTTTTGAGTGTCTCCCTTGTTTAATTTCGGATTTTTAGTTTTTTGTTCCAAAAGATAATTATAGAGGTATCTACAAATGTTTAGATGCTCTTCTATTGTTTCTTGGAGTCTCTTAGAGGGATATATCCTAAACTTATAAGTTCTCATCATGTGTAATCACAACATCAACATGTTTAAGAAAACTTAGTATATTATCATTTTTATATATTTCTCTTTGGTCTAACTAAATAATATTTACTCACATTTCCGAGCGAAGCGAAAGAAATATATATATATATATATATAAATAAATAAAAACTAAAAGTTATTACCATAATTCATCCTCCCGTAGCGAAGCGGAGGGCTACAAAATCCGAAGGATTTTGTTTAATCCCTTACGGAAGGGGACTTCTTATGGAATAAGTTAAATTATATCCTTTAAATCCTCCTATCAATCTTTTTACCTTAAAGCCCAATAATTTAAAAATAGTTGCCATTGCCTGACTTCTCATTCCTCCCCTTGCACAAAATACCACAATTGTTTTGTTGTTATCAATTTTTATGGCATTTTGGGTTATTCTTTTTATACTTTCCCCGATTATCTCAGAAGCTAAATTCATAGCTTTATCCCTGCCTTCTTGTTTATAGGTTTTTCCTATTGTTTCGTGCTCATCGTCTAAAAAAATAGGCACATTTATAGCATTTGGAATAGTTTTTTTAGCATATTCTCTCGGAGCTCTGGCATCAACAATAACAACATTTGATTTATCCATCTCTTCAAAATCCGATAATGTAATTACTTCGTCAAGGAGCTCCTTGCCAATAGAACCCAAATATTTTTTAATATCGATTGGTTCAAAATAAATTAATTCATCTTTATATTTTAAAGTTGTAGGGAACTCAATAGTTTTTGATTTATTCAATATAAATGAAGCCAATTCTCCACTTATTTTTCCAGCCAATATTTTATTTCCATCAGTTATTAATTTTTTTCCAGTTTTTAACTGTATTGCCAATATTACGGTATTTTTAAATGTCAGTAGTCTTGAAAGTATTTCTTCGTCCATATTATCATTATATTTTATTTTTATTATATTGTGTGTTCAAAAAGTTTTTGTTCTTTTAATGTCCTTATGATAGTTTATCAGTTGGACAAAAACATATATACAAATATCGAGAGCATGCTATTTGGAGTATAAAATATTCTTGAACATGCCATATATTTTTAATTTTTATTTATATTATGTTCAGTTATATTATGTTCAGTTAATTTTTCATTCACAAAATTATTTATTATTTCAACAGATTTTGATAAATCCGTATTATATACATCCAAATCGACGGTTATTTTTTTCAGTGGCCTCATGTAGGCGTCACCATATAATTTTTCCTCAATTAATTTAGCAGAGTTGTAATAGTCCTCCTTTTCCAGAAGTTCAATTATTTCGCCAACAAACTTAATTTTTTCTTCCCTCTTAAACAGTGTTTTAAGCGTCTTGAATTTTTCAAGCAATAATTTTTTCTCTTCTTCATTTTTTGGCAAATAATAACTCAAAAGTCGCTGAATTTGGCACTCATAGGGGCAGTTTATAACCATACAATAATCATAATTCTTTAAATTTGAAAATGGCTCTGGAATATCCAATTTAATATTGCCTCCTATTCTACTACCTTCAAACTCTAATATACAGTATCCTTTTTCCTTTGCCTTTTCAATTTGTTCATTTAATAATTTATCAAATGTCTTTTGGTCATTTTGTTTCAAATGATATAAATCTCCTAAAATACTACCTCTTGTGTTCCCGCATCCTTCTATATCTATTACAGGATGGTAATTTTTTAATTCCTCCAATATTTCGGTTTTTCCACAACCTGTTTTTCCAAATAATCCAAAAATTATCATAATAGCACCATAAAAATTCCTGAATATCTCACAAATGTAAATCGACAGATGCATTAGTAAAACGCATATCAAACAAATCATTCAATATAATATAACAATTAAAAAAATAATTCATATTTATTGAAAATATCCAAATACAGCACATATAGTAAGTTCAATAACTGTCCCTTATTTATCCTAACTATTAATGACCATATGTTAGAAAACACCGGATTTTTATAATATTTTTTATAATATAATATTATGTTATTAAAATGTTATTAAAAAAGTTAATTGATATTAATTTAAATATATAAATAGAAAATGCAAAATTGTAAAATCATATATAATGTTAAAAATAGTTAGATTACATATCCTCTTGCAATTCCAATATATTGATTGCAAATATTTTGCCTTGTTTGGCATAATCATCATGCGGATTTATTTCCAACGCCTTATTGAAACATCCTATTGCTTTATTATACTCCCCCAAATCATTGAATATATCTCCTTTGATATTCCAAATATTGCCTTTTTTTGAACTTGAAATAATATTTAATACCTCATCACAGCAATTTAGGGCATCTTCGTATCTTTCCAAATTTCTGAGTATTTGTAGTTTAATAAAATAAGTATTTTTGTTTTCTGGATTTATATTTAATACCTCATCACAGCAATTTAGGGCATCTTCGTATCTTTTCATCTTTCTAAGAACTCGTATTTTAAGATTTAATATTCCACTATTTTTTGGGTTTCTATTCAATAAAATATTATAACATTCCAGTGCTTCTTCATACCTCCCTAAATTTTCAAGCACAACTCCTTTTTCATCGAAAATCTGTTTAACTCGTGGATTAACTTCTGTTGCTTTGTTAAAACATAACAGTGCTTCTTCATATTTTTCCAATTTACTAAATAGAACTCCCGCATGTTTCCAAACTCGGGCATCTTTTGGATTTATTTCCAACGCCTTATTAAAATAAGTTATTGCTTCTTCATATTTTTCCCATTTTCTAAGTATTACTCCCTTATATATCCAAACTCGGGCATTATTTGGTGTTAATTCTAATGATTTATCGAGACATGTTATTGCTTCTTCATATTTATTTATTTTGCCATATAAAACTCCTTTGTGCATCCAAGCACTGCTATTTTTTGGGTTTAAATTTAGTGCCTTATCAAAACATTCTATTGCATTGGGGTATTTTTTCCATTTTCTAAATGCGATACCTTTATGCTTCCAGGCGTTGCTATTTTTTGGGTTAATGGATATTGCCGTATCTATCGCCCCTATTGCGTCCATATATCTTCTTTGCCCATATAATGTAATTCCTACCTTTATCCATTCTTTTTCCAAATTATCTCCTATTTATTCTTTTATTTTTTATTTTTATTCTTTTATTTCATTTTCAAATTCATCGCATGCCATGCACATATTTTTTAATTTTTGTTGTGCTACGCCCAACGGTAATAACCTCATACCACAATCTGGGTCGATAACTACAAAATTATTTAATTTATCGACCATATTTCCATTTATGCCGTTAAATTTAGAGTTATTTTTTAAAATCTCTACCCCTTCTCCAATAAGGGATTTAATATCATCAACCGATTCAACTGTTTTTAATTTTGTGTTAATACATCCAAATCCTATCTTTTTATTAATATCTTCCAAAACTTCAAGATTTTTCTTATTTGATGCAAATTCAAAATCCAACATATCTACATTAAAATTATGGAGCTCCGAGTATATCCCCGACACGCCACCGCAAACATGCATTGATATAGGTATGTTTAAATCCTCTGTAATTAAATTAATTGCCTTTTTTGCCATGTCCAAATCATACATTCCTGTGGATAATATGGGCTCATCAATTTGTATTGTAGATACCTCATTCTGAATATCTAAGGCTTCTTTTTTTAAGGCAACTGCCAAATCATAGATTAAATTTTCGTCTTTATTATCTGAATAATGATTATTATTTTCTATTCTTATGGAAGATGCTATTGTGCATGGTCCCGTCAACAATCCTTTAATACTTTTATTTTGAGTATTTGGCAGAGATTTCAATATTTTATTTGAGTATTTTATATCATTAAGAGTTATTGGTTTTGTGTGTTCTATTTTGCCTACAACTCTTTTTCCCTCAAATCCATATAAATTACTTACAAATATTTCAACCATATCTCCCCTAGTTTGCCCGTCGCTTAATATATCTATTCCAGCCTCTACCTGCCCATAAATTGACTGTTCTATGGCATATTTAAATTCGTCGAACATTCCTAATTTATCTTTTATTTTATCCATTATATTTTGCGGAGCTCCCTTAACTACGGGATAACTTCCAACTACTGTTTTAATCATAATTCCACCAGATTAACAATTTTATTATTTTTAATTAGTCCAAAATCCGTTATTTTTAAATTGGGAATTACTGAAAGAGATAAAAAAGACATAGATAAAAATAGGTTGTTATTTTCAATTATACTCCAATTTTTTGTCTTATTTTCTATGTCATTTATTTTTTTGTAAATATATTCTCCATCGGCCCCCATAATTCCCCCCATATTTAGTTTTACCTGCTCAATTATTTTCCCATCTTTTACGGCAACAAATCCTCCTCCCATATCCTTTAAATGATTAACGGCAATGGCTATATCTTTTAAATTATTTCCTATAACTATCACATTATGGCTATCGTGGGCATAAGACGAAGCTATTGTTCCAGTTTTTAAATATTTTATAAGTCCTTTTCCTATTTTATTGGTATTTCGATGTCTTTCTAAAACGAATATTCTATTTATTTCGTTATTCTTCAATTTTGTTTTAGCATCGTCTATATTTAACATTATTTCATTAGTTATAAGGGAGCTCCCTATTGGCTCAATTATTCTAACTTTTGAATTGGTTGATATGGGAGCTCCCCCCCCATCAATTCCGTCAATCAAAAAATCATTTTCTGTTTTGTAATTATAATTTATTGATTTATTTATTAAATTATCATTGTTATTTTTATTGTTTTTAATATTATTATTTTTATTATATTTATTTAATTCATTTAAAAATTTACCTTTAATAATTACGGAATTTATTTTAAATTCCTCCAAATCATCAAATATGATTAAATCAGCATAATTATCTGGTTTTATTTCCATATCAAGTCCAAAATAATTTGCTGGATTAATTGTAATCATTTGAATTGCTTCAATGGGGCTTACATATTTAACTGCTTTTTTAAGTGTATTTATTAAATATCCTTCTTTTAAGTCTTTTACAGAAATATCATCACTAACAAGCATTATATTTTTAAATAATTTATTGTATGTGCCTTTTCTTTTTAAAATATCAATTATTTTTAATAAATATATATTTTTTGAAGCTGTCCCCTCTCTAACCATTAATTTTAATCCCAATTGGAGCTTTTCCAGTGCTTCATCTTCTGTTGTGCATTCGTGGTCTGACATTATGCCCATATTAACATAATTAATTAAGTCCTCCCTTGTTAATTGAGGTGCATGTCCATCTATTAGTTTATTATATTTTTTAGCCATATTTATTTTATCAATAATATTTTTATCTTTGTTTATTACTCCAATATAATTCATTACCTCTCCCAATCCCAATATTCTGTAATTATTTTGTTTAAATAATTCCTCAATATCTTTTGAAGTTATTGGAGCTCCATTGGTTTCTAATTCTGTGGCCGGAACACAGGAAGGAACCATACAATAAACATCAAGTAATTTCGCATCATTTAGCATAAATTTAATACCATTGACTCCAACCACATTTGCTATTTCGTGTGGGTCTATTATTACCTTTGATACGCCATATTTTAAGGCATATTTTTCAAATTCTGATGGAGTAATATGAGATGATTCTATATGTATGTGGGCATCAATAAATGTGGGGCATACGAATTTTCCTTTTAAATCAATTATTTTTACTGGAGCTTCGCTTCGAGTATTGAATCGTTGTTTTCGTCTAATTTCCTGTGTGTTCTCGTTTTTATTATATATATTGTCATTATTATGGTTGTTGTAATCAATATAATCCACAAAAGCTATTTTATCCCCATTTATTCCAATACTTCCATTTACTATTGTTCCGTTCCTGACGCCCACAATGTTGGCATTTTTTAATATTATCATAATTACACCAGAAATCTAAAAATCCAAAAAAATAGAAAAGTATTTATATTATATTTTATGCGTGTATATGATTTATCAATATATGTCATTGTGTTTAATCTTCTTCACATTCGTTTATAAATACGCCGTTCAAATATTCTTTTAATTTTTCTTTTCCAACTGTGGAACGGAGCTCATAAATTTTTAATGGGGTAAATGCTTCGTAAATATCCTGTTCTTGTATTCCCATATCTCTTGCTCTGGCATTGCATATTTTTATTGCCACATCATTTAATGAGGCATCAATACTGTCCGCATAATGTAATAACCAACTCTCTATGCTGTCGGGTTTCATGGCCCCATATTCTCCATGATGTGATGCCACAATTTTTATTAATTCCATTGGCACATTTCTTTTATACATTTCTGCCACCATAAGGGTCAGATGCTCCAAATGAAACTCTGATATATGGTCATATTGGTTGTTATTATTGCCATTATTTTTATTATCTTTTATAATATAATTTTGAGGCTTCATTATGTCGTGCAATATCCCCCCCGCAATAATTAAATCCTTATTTAATTGTAAATTATAACTATTTTCAAGAGATTTTGCCATATTTAATGCCAAATCTGTAATTGCCATGGTGTGCTCAATTAATCCTCCTTCATATTTGTGATGCCACCTTATGCTTGCAGGAGATTGTTCAAATGGTATATTGGTATCCTCTACATCCTTATGCGATGGCAAAGGATTGTTTATAAAATCAATAACGATATTTTTTAAATCTTTATCTTCTATTTTTTCTACCAAATTAAATAAATCATCCATATTATATAATTTTCTTGTAGGTGATTGTTCCATAATAATACCTCATTTTTTGTTAATTTTTATATATGTTATTAAATATATAAATAATATACAAATGATAAAAAAATTGGTGATAATAGTATGTTGGAGCTCCATGAAAATCATTTAAAAAAAGTATTCAATTTATGTGGTGCAAACAGGGATTGTGAATATTATCCATGCCATTATGATAATCAAGTTTGTTTATGGTGTTATTGTCCATTTTATCCATGCAATGACGAAGAATTTGGAGAATTAATCACCAGAAAAGACGGAACTACCATATGGAGTTGTATGAATTGTGGGTGGGTGCATCGACCAGAAGTAGCATCAGAAATATTAAAAGAAATATTAAAAATTACAAATGATAAAAATATAGACGATGCCGTTAATATTATGGATAATCATGAATTGATGTTAAAAATAAGGGAAAAAGTTAAAAAGAAATATAAAAAGAATATTAAAGTAAATAAATAATAAAGGGATATTATGATTAGTTTTGATTATTTAACCATTGCATATATTATTAATTTTATTTTATTGTCCATAGCTACCTACACAGACATAAAAACAAGGGAAATTCCCCATATAATTACCATCATAATGTTAATTATTAATTTACCTTTGGGATTTTATTTATTTGGATTTGAGGCAATTTGGGCATTTTTATCAACTTTAATATTATGTTTAATATTGGGTATCGGAATGGGAGGGGGAGATATAAAATTATTTACAGTTTTAGCTCCGATTTTCCTATTTGCTGGAACAATATTGTATATTCCAAAGGCAATATTAATATTAATAGGAATTAGTGCGGGAATATCTGCATTTTATCCTATGCTAAATATATTGAAAAAATATTGGAAAGAAATAATTCCTTCTTCGGCATATTTGGCAATGGTGTTGGGCATTATTATCTATATAATTAGTTTTTACAATGTTCCATATGCAATATTGTTTGTTTGGGGATATATTATATTATCTGTATTCATATCTAGAAAAGTAAGCGGATATAAAGAATTTACAAAAAAGGCAGGATTTTTTGCACCATTGTATTTGATTGGGCTGTATTTGTTAGATTATAATTATTTTGTGAATAATCAGGTATTGTTGCAATTTTTGGTCTATGTTGGGGAATTAAGCCTTATATCAATAGTGATCTATGCCTTAACTGGTGCAGAAATATCCAGTAAAAAATTGGTAAAAGACTTAAAAGAGGGAGACATATTACGGGACATTATCACAATTGAAGGAAATTCTGTAACCGTAGAGGGGGCAAATATCTTAAAAAGATTTAAATTAATGGTAGATGCTGAAATGGGCAAAAATGAAACAGAAAATAAAAAAATATTGATGACAGATGGGGAAGGACTATATAAGGAGGACTTGGAGCTCCTACAAAAATTACATAAAGAAGGAAAAATACCTAATGAATTAAATTTAATTACAACATATCCATTTGTTCCATTTGTATTAGTTGGTTATGTGGTGGTTTTAGTGCTTCATTATTATTTTAATTTATTTTAGATATAAATTTTAAAAATAAGATGGAAATATGATTTTGCTAAAAGACGGGGTAGAATACATACAATACAATTATAAATATGAGAATGAATTGGAGAAAATGGTTTTTGAGCACCACAAAGAAATTTTTGGAGATAATACGCTATTATTTAATAAATCCAAAATAAAAACGGTGGCTAATGTTGGGACTATCCCCGATGCTTTTGTAGTGGATTTAAAAAACAAAAATTGGTATATTGTTGAAGTAGAATTAAAAGACCATGATATATATAGTCATGTAAATTCTCAAATTATGAGATTTTTAGATGCCATTGACAATCCAAATACTAAAAAAGAATTGTCCGATAAATTTTATAATGAAGTTAATAATGAACCATTTAAAGAGGCACTATTTAAAACAAACCATATCAAAGAAGTTTATAAACACATATCAGACATTATAGATACAAATCCATCAATTGTAATAATAATTGATGAAATAACCAATAAAGTTAAAACGGGGCTTAATGGATTATCAAAATACCACGATATAAAGACAATAGAATTTAAAACATTTAAAAGAAAAAACTCTAATTGCTTAGAGGAACATATTCATTTGTTTAATAAACTACATACTTACAATGAAGAACCACCGACCAACAACGGAAACGCCGATAAAAATAATAACAACAATACAGAGGGCAATAATAAATCAAATTACACAGAAGAACACCATTTAAATGGAAAACCCAATAATATTGTTGAATTATACAACGAATTAAAAAAACAGATTTTGAATATTGGAGACGACATAACTATAAAACCATTAAAACACTATATTGCCTGTAAAATATCAAATACTAATTTTGTATATATTGTGGTTAATAAGTCTAAATTAAATTTATCTTTATTAATTCCAAAAGGGAATTTAAATGATGATAAAAAAATAACTGCTGATGTAAGTAATACAGGACATTGGGGTAATGGTGATTATGGTATATCACTAAATAAAAACATGAATTTAGAATATATAATGTCATTAATAAAACAAAGTTATGAATATAATAAAAATAAAAAATTAAAAAAATAAAATGAGATACTTTTTAGAAGATATCGAAGAAAAAGAAGAGGAACTATATAAAAATGTAATCAATGCCTTAAAATTGTTTAAAAACAATTATGAAATTGATGATTTTAAAGTTCCTAAAAAAATTAGAGATATATTAATAAAACAAAACATTTTATTCCTAAATCCACAAAAAGGAACATTAAAACCACAGTCATTTTTGGTATGGAATGCTATTAAGAAAGTGGTTTAAAAAAGTTTAAGAATTAAAAGTATTTTAAAGATATTATTTAAAGAATTTTACAAATGCATATAAATTTGTAAATGGGTGTGGAGGGCAGCCGGGAATATATAAATCCACAGGCAATATTTTATCAACTCCGCCAACTACTTCCTCGTTTTCCCTAAATATTCCTCCCGATATTGCACATGTGCCAACTGCTATAACAAATTTTGGAGAAGGAGTCGCATCATATGTTTTCATGAGTGCGAGCTCCATATTTTTTGTGACTGGTCCTGTGATTACAAGACCATCTGCATGTCTCGGCGATGCCACAAATTTAATACCGAACCTAGATAAGTCATAAACTGGCGTATTCAAAACATTTATATCGGCATCGCAGGCATTGCATCCACCTGCACATACTTCTCTTAAATATACAGATTTTCCAAATAATTTTTTTATACTTTTTAAACTACTTGTATCCGGTTCTTTTAATGTATCTTTTATAATTAAATCTTCCCTTTTTAAGGCAAACATTCTGTAATCTCTTGTAAATATTATAAAATTCTGTTTTATAAACTGACATTTGCCACAGAATAGGCACTTTCCCAAGTCCAAAGTTCTATCATTAAGATTTACTGCACCTGTGGGGCATATAGATGCCACTTTTTGCACATCCTCATCTGCTGCATCCTGATTTAAGACTGGTCTTCCTCGGTATGCTTCGGGAAGCTGTATTTTATCACTGGGAAATTCAACTGTCCTATATCCCTGCGTTATCCGGTTGATAATTATGTTGTTCATATATACACCTCATTAAAGGTCAAAACCACAGTATGATAAGTTAAAACTTTTGTTGCACAGAGGGAAATCATATATTCCTTCATTTCTAACTACCAATTCAAGTGCTGTCCAGTTGTGGAATGATGGGTCTTTTATTTTATATCTAATTATGTTTCCATTCTCATCCGTGATTATACAATGGGAGAGCTCACCTCTCCAAGCTTCTTCCATGGTTATTATAAAGCTGTTAGGTTTTAATACTGTTTTTTCTATTTTTTCTAATTTATCGGCACTGTCATTGATTTGGAAATCTGCGACTTTAAGGAGCTCTATGCAAAATTCTATGGAGTCAAGGGTTTCGTAAAAGTATGTTTTTGCCCTGGAACTAACAGCTCCGTCTTTTCTAGCTACGAGCCCTATACCACGGTTGTAAATATTCTTAGCCTTTGAAAAGCTCTTCCTTACATCATATTTTATTCCCGATGCCCTACCTGCTGGACCTACAAGACCTATTAACTTGGCTGTTTTTGTATCTACTATACCCGTGTAGTCAAATCTTCCAAGAACTTCTGGATTATCTAGCATTAGATTGCCTACATCAATAACTTCTTTTTTAAGCTGTTCAAACCTTTTAATGAGCTCTTTTATGTGGTCATCGCTGAGTTTAAAAGGAGCTCCGAAAGGTCGCACTGAGCTCCTACCAAATCTATTTCCGCATATCAATACAAACATATTTAAAAAGTCCCCCCTGATCCTACCGTAATATGATGCCGTAGGTATATATCCCACATCTCCTGCAAGACCGCCCATCGTTCCGATATGGTTGGCTATCCTTTCTATTTCCAATAATAATCTTCTATAATTATATAGTGGCTCATTTGCTTCATAATTACAATTACTTAACCATTCAATAGCTTCCGAAAAACAGATACTATTGCCAATTACAGTATCTCCTGCTATGGATTCGATAATTAATGGCAATACTTCTTTTTTACAATTTAATATTTGTTTTTCGATGCCTCTATGTTGATATCCATGTTGGATTTCAAGACTTAAAATAGTTTCCCCGATACAGTTAAATCTAAAATGTCCGGGCTCAATAATTCCCGCATGAACTGGACCAACTGCAACTTGATGTATTTCTTCACCGCCCACCTCATAGAATGGATAATTTCCAGGAATAGGTGCTGTGTAATTATTACCAAATACATCGGGAGCTCCCTTATAATTTTTATGGTATCTTACAGATTTAAGCCATGGGTGATTTTTAGGAACAATTCCATATTGTTCTGCTATTTCCCTTTCAAACATTTGAAATTTAATATTATATTGTGAAAGTGATTCAAAGGAGGTTCCCACCATGGTGCTTAATACATATAATTCTGTATCATTTCTCAAAACTGAATATATTTTATATTTATTTTCATTGCTATTATTTTTATTAATATTATAAGAGGGAATTGCAAAATGCTGAACAACATATCCGGTTTCTGTAAATTTTAAAATTTTATCCTTGAATTCCTCAAATGGAATTATAGGTATATCTTCAACATTTACTGCCATTCCATTATCTATTTTTAATAATCCCATTTAATTCACCTTATATAAATTATATAATTATAATTTTATTTTAAGAATGCCTCACAGGGAGCTCCTTTTTAATATTAATTTATAGTCAATCTTCGAACAATTCCTGTAATGCATAGTTAAAGAATATAAAATCTCATATTACGATACAACAACAGAGGAATTTATTTACAAAATCTTCGATTTTGTACAAAATCCTAAAAGGATTTTGTTTACAAAAGCTATGCTTTTGTATAAAATCCTAAAAGGATTTTATTCAATAATTAGGACTGCCATTGAAGATTAACTATTATATTCAAACATTTGAACTATTGTATAAAATTTAATATATAGTCTTGATATGAACTAAACATAATTGCAGTAATTATAAGCGAAATGAATAACATAATTAAACTTGGAGCATACAGCCCAAAGCTTTCTTTCATCGGTTTAATGTTACATTCCTCTGATTCACTATAACATATTTGAATAATTTTTTTAGAGAATCCTACAATTACCAAAATCAATGCAATAATAAATAAAAATCCCACTGCATAGTAATGTCCAGTAAATGCTCCAAATATTATTAATAATTCACTTAGAAACAATCCAAACGGCGGAAATCCTGAAATACCAATTGCCCCAAGCGTAAATGCAAATGCTGTTTTTGGCAACAATTTAAAGAAATTTTTTACTTTGGATATATCTTTTGTGCCATATTGAAGAAGCATATTTCCAGTAGCTAAAAACAGAGCACATTTAATAAGTGAATGATTTATCATGTGGAAAATCGACCCAAGCAATGCTATACCTCCAATTCCAGCCCCCAATACTATAATACCCATGTTTTCAATACTAGAATATGCAAGCAATCTTTTATAATCCTTTTGAGCAGGCATAAATGCAGCAGCCACAAATACAGAGAATAAACCAAGAGCTATCATCATTTTGCCTGTAATTTCTCCCAAATTAAGATATCCTGCAAGAACATTGATTTTATATATGGGTAAGAAAGCACAATTTAACAGAGCTCCCGAAAGTAGTGCCGATGCAGGACTTGGAGCTTCCCCATGAGCATCTGAAAGCCAGATATGCATGGGAGCTAAACCAACTTTTGTTCCATATCCTATGAGTATAAACACAAATCCAACTAAAAACCACAATGGATTTATTGTTCCAGTATATGCCATTAGATTAGAGAATAAAAGCCCAGAAACTTGAATAGGCTGTGTAAACGATTGTAATATAATGAAAGAGCCCAATAATGCAAGTGAAATTCCTACGGAACAGGTAATAATATATTTCCATGTAGCCATGACTGAATCCCTTGTTTTATGCAAAAATATCAGCGGAGCACTTGAAATTGTTGTAGCTTCAATAGCTATCCATGTAAGGATTATATGGTCAGAAATTGCCGTCAAACTCATTGCAGACACAAAGAACAACAGCATAGAACTGTAAATATGTTCTGATTCATAGTTGGAATTTTTAAAGTAGTCTATGGAATAATATGACACCATTAAAAATAATAACGAAATTATACCAAGCACTATTTTTCCAAGTGGTGTGATAAATATATAATTTTTTAACAATATTACTTGGCTAGGTTCAATAAATATATATGCTGTAATAATAACCTGAATTATTGCTGCTATAAATGGAATATATCTTGTAAGCTTTCCCTTTATAAAGTAGGCAATAACCCCAGCTAATGCAGGAATTATAACTACTAATTCATCCATCTTATTCGCCTCTATATCCATACATTTTAATTAAATTATTATAATGATTTTTGCAGTCCGTTATTCTTTTTTGTAGTCTTCGGTAGTGTAAAGTTTGTTAATTTGATTAATAATTATTGTCATAAGCATTACACAAATTAGAATATCCAAAAGTATTCCAAATTCAACTACATATTGCATATTTTTTCCTATCATCAAACCAACAATAGATATGCCATTTTCAAGCATTAAATAAGAAGATACTTGTGTAATTGCCTTTTTCCTAGCCATTAAAAGAAATAGTGCTGGAATTATTGTAGTCATACCGCCAATAAACAATAATTTTTCGGAAATATCGAAATTCAAATATCCTGACCATATAGATGCTATACCTATAACGATTAATCCAAAAAATAACGATGTTTGATATCCAATTAATGGATTGAGCTCTCTTTTAATATTTCCTTTTCTCGTTGCATACATTAAAAAACTCGGTATAAAGAAAGACCGTATTACCAAAGTGCTCAAAGCTATAATAAGTCCGTAGGTAGTTATTTCTCCACCTCCAATAATTATTGTAAGAACGGAAACTAAAAAACTTTGAACCGCTATTGTTTTAACAAGTGAAAATAATCTGTGTGTATTCAAGGTCAACAATACGGTTCCGATTATGGCTGCAATAATTAATTTTTCATAATATAATATTTCAATCATTACCTCACCCCGATAGAGAATATTAGTGCAAGTGTAGCTAAGGCGAATGATGACATTAGGAAAGATGTATTTCTAGGAAGTTTATATCTAACTCTGATAGATTCCATAATTCCTACGGCAAAAGCTATTACAAATATTCCAATTATAAATGCCAAATAATTTAAAGCCCCAATTCCAAAATCCACGGGAAATATTAATCTTGAAAGTATTCCACTAAAGAATAGGAATTTTAAAAATGTTCCTAATTCCATTAATCCCAAATCAGGACCACTATTATCTAATATCATTACTTCGTGAATCATAGTTAATTCTAAATGTGTATCTGGGTCATCTATTGGTTTTCTTGCATTTTCCACAATTAATACCATAAATAATACAATTATTGATATTATGGCAAATATTCCCGCTTGATTCCATAATGTTTGAGCCCCTACACTACCCAACATGTCCAACAGACTGGGAGCTCCTGTAAGTTTTATCACCAATATGAATGTCATAAATAAAGAGCCTTCTGCCAAAAATGACATAAATGCCTCTCTACTAGCGCCCATTCCTTCAAATGAAGAAGCCGTGTTTAATGAGCTAAGAAGTAGAAAGAATCTACTTAAAGCAAATAAATACACCACCATAATAAAATCATATGCAAATGAAATTACTGGTTTTTCTCCTGCGATTGGAAAAAATAGGAGAGCCAATAAATATATGCTGGATATAATTAAGGGTGCAAATCTAAATACCCAGGTTGTGTTTTTACTGTATACCAGTCCTTTTTTTAAGAATCTTATTAAATCATAATATTTTATAAATACAGAAGGTCCTTTTTTACCCGCAGATAATGCCTTTACTTTATCAATCACACCAGGAAACAGCGGAGCAAGTGAAACCGTAAGTAAATAATATATTATAGATTCCATCTTACCACCACATTATTAAATAAATATATGATAGGAGAAGCGATATGATTATAATCACATATCCCATATAATAGTTAAAGTTTCCATCTTTAAGATATCTAATTACCGATAATCCAACTGAAATAGGTTTTATTAATAGTAATTCAAATACTGCCTCAGCCAAGTCTTTACTATGTGAATGATATTTGGCTTCATGTGGGAATATTCCCTTGACAGGTTTTTCATGGGTTTTTATAATTACAAATGGTTTGAAGAATTCCACTATTGGACTAGCATATGATGATGCCGTATATTGCATCTTTGAAGTTGGATTACTGTATCCACAATCCCATGTGTATCCATCAACAATTTTGTTTTTGTAATATATCATTCTCAATACAACGAATAGAGATACCAAAGCTATTAAAATTATATAAACACCTGTTAGATTTGGAAATACCGATAATTGAGAGCATGCTGTAATTCCTGCAAGATTTGAACTATTTGCTATTTTTATAATTGGATTTACGAACAATATCGGAAAAATACCTATAATTATACAAATTAAAGCCAGTAGTATTTGAGGAACGCTCATAACATGTGGAGACGCTTTGGCATTTGCTGATGCCTTTGTTTTAGGAGCTCCTAAAAAAGATATTCCCAATACCTTGGTGAAACATGCCGTTGCAAGGCCTCCAATAAGTACTAATGCAATGATGCCAAATGTAGATGCTATTAATAATCCAACTGAGTCATTAAGTCCATTGAAACCGCCCATATATATTAAAAGCTCACTTACAAATCCATTAAATGGGGGTATTCCCGATATTGCAAGAGAACCTATAAGGAAAACCAAGCTTGTTGTAGGCATTCTCTTCATTAAACCCCCCATCCCTTCCAAAGAGTGTGTTCCTGTGGATTTTATCATCGCACCTGCGCCCATAAATAATAATGATTTAAATAGTGCGTGATTTAGAATGTGGAGGAGAGCTCCTGCAAATCCCAACAAGGCTATGGTTTCGTTATGATAATATTTTCCAATTAATCCAATGCCCAAACCTATCAATATAATACCTATGTTTTCAATACTAGAATATGCAAGCAATCTTTTAATATCGTGTTGGGCAAGGGCATAAGCCACCCCAAGAATTCCAGATAAGATACCTAATATTAACACCATATATCCAATGTAAATATTATTTATTCCAAGAAGCAATATGAGCATTATAATTCCATAAATACCCATTTTAATCATAACACCAGACATTACTGCTGAAACATGACTTGGTGCCACAGGATGTGCATACGGTAGCCATGAGTGAAATGGAAATACTCCTGCTTTTGACGCAAAACCTACAAATCCAAGGAGAAATACTGCTATTTTTAAATAATCTGGCATGTTAGAAAATTGGTCAAAACTGATAGAACCAGTAGCCACATATGCCAGGGCGAATGATGCGAATATAAACATTCCACCTGCATGAGTATATATTAAATAGATATATCCTGATTTTCTAACTTCCTCTTTGAATCCGTCAAACATGACTAATAGGAATGATGAAATGGACATTAATTCCCAAAATAATAAGAAAATAATACTGTTGTTTGAAATTGTAACTCCAACCATTGAGGCTACAAGCACTGCAAAATTTAAATACTGAAATCCTGTTGCTAATTTTCTTTTTTTGTCGTCCATATATCCATAGCTATAAATTGCAGCCATGATAGAAACCAATAGCACGACAGCTGAAAAGAACATTGATATTGGATCTATTTTAAAACTTATTGGAATTATGCTTTCAACCAAATATGTAAGTTCATAAGATTTGTTATTTAATATTACCATAATTGCATTATATGTTCCAAATAATGAGCCCATTGAAATAATCAATATTGAAAT
This sequence comes from Methanococcus aeolicus Nankai-3, assembly GCF_000017185.1. NCBI lineage: Archaea > Methanobacteriati > Methanobacteriota > Methanococci > Methanococcales > Methanococcaceae > Methanococcus > Methanococcus aeolicus. The sequence goes on from NC_009635.1 coordinate 967,737, forward strand.
TATTTTTGATAATTTGAACCATTTTGAAAATAAAACACCCAATAATCCACCCAATACAATAATTGATATACATATTAACATATTATCTCCAAATGGTAATTGTATAGCATTTAACCCAATAGTCATATTGGTGTTAAATCTAGATTCTGCCATTACAGGAGATATAAATGCCAATAATATGGCCAATATAACAAATATACTTATTGATTTAACCTTTAAATTTAATTTTGGTTTTATAATATCCATCTTAACCACATCTTTTAACTTTGTATGGTTATTCAGGTTATCATACATAATATATAACTGTTTCGAAAGTTAAGAATTATTTAATGTAGTTAAACATAAGTTTAATAAAAAAAAAACTAATAAAAAATTATGATACGATCAGAAATAATTTACACTACCATATCTATGTCGCTGAATACTGTATTTTATTAATATGAACAATATATATTATTAAGAACTTTGGAGAACAAACTTTCTAAACATACCATAAATAAAGATATGGCGTCAAATAAAAAATAAAAATAATTTATTTATTGAATAATGGCAATACTATCGATTAATCCATCAATATTCACAGTTTCTACAATTTCCCCACCACTAAATAAAGCCCTTTTAACATCTTTAACATGTTCTTTTGTTAATAAACCAAATTCAGATTCAAATCCATCTTTTAATATTTTTTCAATGGTTTCATTGTCTGCATTTTTAACGAAATCCATAACTTTTTTAGAATCTTTTTTAAATTCTGGACCTATTTTTGATTTATTTGGTATGATTTCAGATATTTTATGCTCCAATTCTGGTTTTCCATTTATTATTTTTAATTCATTTATATTTAGAGTTCCTTTTATATCTTCTACAACTTTTAATAGTCCCTCATAATCATGGTTGTTGGTGTATATCTCAACGCGTTCCAATGGAGCATTTAAAGGCATTCCTTTATTAGATTTATATCTTCTTATTGAAACTATGGTATTTTTAGCAATTTCTCCATCGTTTTCATTTTCTTGGCTTATGCTGTTTTTATCCACTTTGCACCATGACCCATGTAAGTCATCGATTTTATATATTTCTCCCACAATATCAGAGAAGTGCGGAGTAAATGGTGCCATAAGCTTTAATACGGTTGTAATTACTGTGTATAATGTATATTGGGCATTGAATTTACTAATTTTTGCCTTTTCGCTGTCCTCTTTGTTGTATAATCTGTATTTAACCATTTCAATATAGTTATCGCATAAATCATGCCATACGAATTTTTCAATATCTCCAACTGTGTTAAATTTATAATTTTCCAAATCATTTGATACATTTTCAATTAATCTATTTAATTTACTTAGTATCCACAAATCCACAGGATTATCTACATTTACACAATTACATGGATTAGATATTTCAACATCATTGCCACCAACGATTAATTTAATTTTAGAATCATTTATGCTATTTTTAATGGTTTCAATGGTTTCGTCATCTAAATTCATCTTTGCAAATCTTGAAGCGTTCCAGAATTTTCTTAAAAATCTATATCCGTAATCCACTTCCTTCCATGCAAATGGAACATCATTTCCAATTGTGCTATTTGATGCCCACAATCTAAGTGCATCTGCCCCATAGTCTTTTGTAATTTCAAATGGCTCTACTACATTGCCCCTACTTTTACTCATTTTATGGCCATCTTCACCAAATACCATTCCATTTATTACAATTTCATCCCATGGTTTTTTATCTGTGAGTGCAATTGATTTTATTATGGTATAAAATGCCCATGTTCTTATAATATCATGTCCTTGTGGTCTTAATTGAACGGGGTACCGTTTATTAAAGAATTCATTGTTTGTTTCCCATTCTGTTATTGCCATTGGAGTAATAGAAGAATCCATCCAAGTATCCAATACATCTGTTTCAGGAGTTAAATTTTTATTTCCACATTTACATGTATATGGGCATTCTTTTGTTGGATCAATTGGCAAATCTTCCTCCTTAGCTACAATTACTTCCCCACAATCTTTACAATACCATACTGGAATTGGTGTAGCAAATAATCTTTGTCTGCTTATGCACCAATCCCAACCCATGTCTTTAATCCATTGTAATAATCTTGTTTTCATATGTTCAGGAGTCCATTTAATTTCATTTGTGGCTTTTTCTACCATATCAAGTAATTCCTTTACATTTACAAACCATTGGTCGCCCACAATAATCTCAATTGGAGTTTTACATCTCCAACATACTCCAACATTTTGTTCCAATGGGTCTTGTTTTATTAAATATCCTTCCTCTTTCAAATCATTTATTATTTGTTTTTTTGCGTCCTCGGTGGTCATTCCTGCATATTTTCCACAAATCTCGGACAATTCTCCTTTTTCAGTTATTGCCTCTTTAACTTCCAAATTATGTCTATTTACCCATACAACATCTGTTTTATCTCCGAATGTACATACCATTACAACCCCTGTTCCGAAGTCCATTTCTACATCTTTATCGGGATATACTTTTACTTCATGATTAAATAATGGAACTTTAACTGTTTTTCCAACTACATCTTCATATCTTTTGTCCTCAGGATTTACCACAATACCCACACAAGCCGCCAATAATTCTGGTCTGGATGTGGCTATTTCTAAATATTTATTTTCATCTTCGGCATATGTGAATTTTATATGATTTAAATATGATTTTCTATCTTTATATTCAACTTCGGCAAAGGCAATTGCTGTTTGACATCTTGGACACCAATTTACGGGGTGCTTTCCCCTATAAACTAAATTATCTTTATGCATCTTTACAAATGCCGTCTGGGATTTCTTTACATATTCTGGACTCATTGTTATATATTCCCGATCCCAATCAATAGATATACCGAGGGAATTAATTTGTTCCCTCATTTTTTCAATATTTTCGTCGGTTAATTCAATACATAATTTTCTAAATTCATGCCTATCTATATCTGTTTTTGTTATTCCGTGAATTTCCTCAACCTTTACCTCTGTTGGCAATCCATGGCAGTCCCATCCTTGCGGAAATAACACATCATAATTATTCATTCTTTTAAATCTTGCTATTATGTCCATGTAGGTCCAATTTAAAGCATGCCCTAAATGCATTCTTCCCGTTGGATATGGTGGCGGGGTATCTATAATATAAGGCGGTCTTTTTTCATCATCATCAAATTTATAAATTTTTTGTTCCAACCATTTTTTTTGTATTTCTTTTTCAATGTTTATATCATATTCTTTATTCATTTCCATGATTTCCCTCGTGCTTAGTAATTTTATATAGTTGGCATAAAACTATAAAATTAAGATATGCAATTAATATATAATAATATTAGTATATTACTAAAATATACCATCAAAATATAAAATAATAACTATTATTATATTTTAGAAACATTGTGATTATATAATAATATATAATATTATATATTTAGTTAAATAGATAACCGAAAAGTATATATATGATGAATGTATATGTTAAGATGCGAGTAGAAGAGCAGGGGTTGCCAAGCCTGGCCAACGGCGCTGGACTTAAGATCCAGTCTCATAGGAGTTCGGGGGTTCAAATCCCTTCCCCTGCATATTTTCGAATGAAATAAGAAAATCGTAGAAATTTTCAAAGGAAAATTTCGAGATTTTTTTATAGGCTATAATATTTATTAATTTAAATTTATGATTATAATTTAATATATATTTGATAAAATAGTAAAAATAACAATTTTATAAGAAATAAATAATAAAAAAATAAAAATAGTTAAATGGTCGGGAGCTCCCAAACCCACAATATTATTTAATTCTTTTTAACTCCTATTTTCAAATTATAAACTTCACCGTTTGGTGTTTTTATATTCCATTCTTGAATATTATCACATTCAATAGTAGGCTCAAATGTTCCTCTTACTTCTTTTTCTATGTCTTTTAATGCATCTTCATTAAATTCGATGCCTTCCATTGTTATCTTTATTTTTTCCTCAATGTCTAAATCCATATCTTTTCTCATTGATTGAATTCTTCTTATTACTTCTCGTTTAAGTCCATCTTTTATAATTTCTTCCGTCAATTCTATGTCAATATAAACACTTCCTTTTCGGAGCTCCATACCAACAATGTTATCAGGAATATCTATTTTAAATTCAACATGTTCTGGTTTAATTGTAAATCCATCTATTGTTATTTCTCCCTCTGCCAATTTATCCTTTAATTCTTTTGGATTTTGAGAGTTTAAAATTTTTACAACAGCTGGAACATCACTTTTAAAGGAAGCCCCTAATGTTCTGAAATTTGGTTTTAACGATATATTTCCTTCAAATTCTTTAACTTCTATATTTTTAACATTTCCTTGTTCCTTTATAATATAATGATATTTATTTACAATATCCCCAAGTTCATTTGGTAATATTATTTTTGATATTGGATATCTAAGTGTGTATTTTACCTTATCTCTTCCTTTAAGTATTGCATCTACAATTTCCCTTGCTGTTTCAATACCTTCTTCTACCTCTTTATTTATGTATTCCTCTTCGACCACAATTTTTGTCATGAATATACTTTGTGGCATACCCTCGATTTTCAAGTTTTGATATATTTTTTCGCTTATATGTGGTGCAACTGGTGCCAATATTACGACCAATTTCATTAACACATAATAAAGGGTTTGATATGCTGAAAGTTTGTCAGGGTCTTCTTTTTCCATCCAAGTTCTGTTCCTTATAAGTTTAATATACCATCTACTTAAATCATTTAATATAAAGTCCCTAACTTTCCAAGTATATTCGTGAAGATGCGGAATCTCTAAAACTTCAATTGCTTCTTTTGTTAAGGAGTTTATTTTACTTATTATCCATTTATCCTCATCTCTTAAATAATTGAAATATTCCTCATTTGGACTGAAATCATCAAGAACCATATAATTAACTGCAAATGAATAAGAATTCCAAAGAGTATTAAATACACTTTTTACATCATTCATTTCACCAATTGAAAATCTTAAATCCTCCCATGCCTTATTTGCACTAAGTAAATAAAATCTTAATAAATCAGCTCCAAATTCCTCAACAACATCATCAGGATTTACCACATTTCCAATACTTTTACTCATCTTTTCCCCAGTTTCGTCGAGGGTGAATCCATGCATCATACATTTTTTATATGGGATGTCATCGAATACAATTTCACTAAGGGCATGTTGGGAGTAAAACCATTTTGTAACTTGGTCATTTCCTTCTACAATGAAATCTGCCTTTTTTAATTCTTTTGCATTTATTGAAGCGTAAGGAGCTAATCCAGAGTCATACCAAACATCAAGAACATCCGGAGTTCTTTTCATTTCACAACCGCAATCACATTTCATTATAATTTTATCAACGGTTGGTTTGTGTAAATCGTCATTAATTGGAATATCATTTATCATTTCCTGTTTTAATTCCTCAACACTTCCAATTATTTTATATTTTCCACAGTCCTTATTTTCACAAATCCAAATTGGAAGTGGTATTCCCCAATATCTTTGTCGGCTTATATTCCAATCCCCAACAAATTTAACACCATTTATATATCGAGTTTCTACCCAGTTTGGAACCCAGTCAGTGTTTTTAGCATGTTCTACTATATTATTTTTAATTTTAGAAATATTTAAAAACCATTGTTCTGTGCTTCTGAATAATAACGGGGTTTTACACCTCCAACAGTGCGGGTATGTGTGCTTTTTCTTTCCGGCATTTACTATTAAATTTTTATCAGTTAGGGTAGCAATTATATCTTCATCTGCATCTTTTACAAATACTCCTTTCCATTTTCCCTCTACATATTTTCCTTCGTCATCAATTGGAGAGTAAATTGGTGAATTATATTTTTTACCAACTTCAAAATCCTCCTCCCCAAATCCTGGGGCAGTATGAACTAACCCGGTTCCTCCGTCTAAACTAACATGCTCCCCCAATACTATGGTATGAACTTTTTCTAATTGGAAAAACTCTTTTTGTCTTTCATTTTCTTCCAATAATGCAGGAACATATTTTATTCCCTCTAATTCTTTCCCTTTTACCTTTTTAACTATGTTGTATGACTTAATATTATTTTGTTTTTTTGCCAGTTTAATTACGGCTTCAACTAATGCTTCTGCAATTACCCATGTTTCTTTTCGTTCATTGTCAAATATTACTTCAACAAATCCATAGTCAAATTCGGGATTTACGGCAATTAATAAGTTTGATATTAATGTCCATGGCGTAGTCGTCCAAATTACAAAATATGTATTTGGGTATGAATTATCATCGGCCACTTTAAATTTAACATACACAGAAGGGTCTAAAACATCTTGATATTCTCCCCTTACCTCGTGTTCTGCCAATGAGGTTTCACATCGTGGGCACCAATATCCAACCCTTAAATCTTTTGATAATAATTCTTTTTCGTGGGCTCTTTTTAAACTCCACCAACCAGCTTCAATATAATCATTTTTAATTGGTAGATAGGCATTTTCCCAGTCGAGCCATATTCCTAAATTTTTAAATTGGTTTTCCATTACCTCTTTATTATTTAAGGCGAATTCTTTACATTTTTCAATAAATACATCAGTTCCTACTTTTGTTTCGATGTCCTTCTTTGATTGCAAATTAAATTCATGCTCTACCTTTACCTCAATAGGTAGTCCATGCATATCCCAACCTGCTTTATCAAGCACATTGTAGTTTTGCATTCTTTTAAATCTTAATACGGTATCTTTTATTGTCTTATTCCAAGCTGTTCCCAAATGTATGGACCCAGAACAATATGGCGGACCATCTACAAAATAGTAATCTGGATAATTTTCATTTAATTTTTTTACTTTTTGGTATATCTCATTATTTTCCCAAAATTCTTTTATTTCTTTATCCATCTCTCTAAAATCTACTTTCCCTTTTATCTCTTTCATCAATTCACCTATTAGTATTATTTTTATTTTTGACTATTTGATTTGGATTTAGGTTTGGATTTAGGTTTTGAACCTCTTTTTCTATCATATTTTGGTTTTTTAAATTTATTTGACTTATTTGATTTGGATTTTTCTTTTTCTTCGGCATCTACTTCCATTTTACTTTTATAGTATCCTTTCAATGATGGCATTTTTGGAAAGTCTTCAATAAGGTATTTGTATGGCTCATGCCTTTCACTTATAATTGTAATATGGGCAGGAGGGTGGATTTTCCTTATTTTATCAATTGCTCTTGGGGCATTTTCTTTTATTTTAACCAAACATGCATTTATACATGGTTTCTTAATATCTCCCAATACATATTTTAAAAGTTCATCAGCTGCCTCAGGAACCATAATTTTAGGTTTTCCTTCTATTGTCAATTTAGCATGCCTGTGGATATCTGCCAGTGCATTTTTAATTTTTTCGTAGTTGTCTCCTCTTATGAGTAATAGCACCATATTAATTCACCGTGTTTCGTTGTGATGGATTTACAATCCAGCATTAAATATGTATTTCGTATAGATATTATGGAGCTCCGTAAATAATATAGTAAATCGACGGACATTTGTCATAAACTCCATTATGTATTAACCTTAATTACAGTTTAATTACTATTTAGAACATTATATATCCTTAATTATTTAGAACCTATAAATGACAGTTAATTGTCGATTCACCATATACTCCGTAAATCTATATTATCGTAGTTATATATTATACATCATATACAACACTATCTTTTTTAAATGTTTTTAATTGTTGTATGTTCGGAGCTCCGAAAAATATATCATTGTCGAGCTCTTTTAAAATTTTTTCAACAGTTTGTTTTAGTTTTGGGAGCTCCTCTTTAATAATAAACCATGTAGTTTCATAATCTACTCCAAAGTATTTATGAATTAAAATATTTCTAAATCCGATTATTTTTTCCACGGGATTTCAGAATATTCCTCTCTAATCTCAACGGGCACATATTTTGATGCCTCGCCTATTATTTCTAAATTTCTTGTAATGGCATCCACTAAAAGCTCATTTTTAATAAAATCTTCAAATTCAATATTGTTTATCCATCTTTCTATTTTACTTGCAGAATTTAAGATGTCCCACAAAAATTTTTTAGCATCCCTTTTCAGGTAAAATCTACGATTTTACTACTCTACGCTTCGCTCCGATAGACATATATTAAATCCTCCTCAATAGATTTTTTTAAATAAGGATTTTGTATTGATTTTTTAATTATTAAATCAACCTCAATATTAAGTATTTTTTCTAAATATTCCTTTAAATCAACTATATCTAAGCCGATAGGTTCATAAAATTCAATTAAAATATCTATATCCGAAGTTTCCTTCTGCTCTCCCCTCACATAACTGCCAAATATTCCGATTGTTTTAACTTTATATTTTTCTTTTAGTTCTTTTTTATGTTCTAAAAGTATCTTTTTTATTTCGTTTAATGTTTTCATATTATATCACTTCGGAGCTCCGATAAATCTCAAATAAAAATATTAATTAAATTTTGTTCCCATAGGTATTTAAATATTCTTTAAGTATAAATGGAAAATCTTTTGCCTTAACAAATCTAAGCCCCAACCTTTGAGCCCATTTTTCAATACCTTCATCACTTGCAACAACTGCGGCATCGAGCTCCTTGGCAAGTAATAGTACATCTAAATCTGGGGCACTATCAAGAGTGCCCGTTCTAAGTGCAGTTCTATATTTATTTCTAAAAGATTTTACTGTTTTTGATAGCACCTCATCAGTATGTTCTTTATGTGTAGCATTGGTATCGACATTCTTTGTATTTTTTGTATTATCATTTTGATTAGAATTACACCCTTTTATAGATAAATAGGATACTGATGCGGATTCATACATTGCATTTTCCCCTATTCTCATACCTTTGTTTATTCTCTCCCGTATATCCCTTATATATTCGTACAACAATTCAGCGGGAAGTTTTATTTCATATCTGTTGGGCGTTTTTTTTACAAGCCATGTATCTACTTTTATTATGGTTTCTTTTGGGCAGTTTTCTCTTTTTAAAAACCCAATTAATTCATCATATACACTAGGATAAGGAATATGGCAAGATATTCCAAGATTAACCCGCGAGTCGGCAATTAAATCAAGCATTATTTTAGTTGATTCCGAAATGCCATCAACCCCAAGGGAGCTCCTTACTTCTGTATCAGTAATTGCAGTTGTATCTATACAAAATCTTTGTTTTTGCATCTAATCACCATAAAAAGAAATAAAAAATAAAAATAAGAAATAAAAGCAAATCCTACGGATTTTTTCGAATTCCTAAAATATTTATTTTTGAAGGATAATTCATAATATATTTTGAAATAATATCTTCTTCAATTCTTGCCTCTAATTTCGATATAATTCGCTCTTTATAGTGTTTTGAAAATCCATATGGTAATTTTTCCTTAATTTCGTCAATTGTGTTAAATGGCCGGTATTGTTCTAATAAATTTGCCAACTTTTCAGGAACATATTTATTTAATTCATATTCATTTACAGTCTCCAATATTCTATCTTCAAACCGCTTTAAAATAATATCTTGTATATTATATTTCTTTAAAATATTAATCGTGGTTTCAGGTAACATATCCCCAATATCTTTAAAATTTCCATTAAATATATTTTCTCTTATTTTTGTGCCCGATATTCCTTCGATTCTTTCTATGAATAAGAATTTTGGATTAAACTTAATATTACTATTATTTTTACTATTCCATTTATTATTAAGCTTATAAATGGTATTTGACATTGATGCTATTACATAATTATCTATTTCAAGCTTTTCCCCAAGGAGCTCCCCTGTCTCCATACATTTTATTTTATATGGCTTTACTTTTATATGGTTCTTAGCATTTATACAATTTATAACTTTATCCATTGTTTTTTCTGGAATATATCCCCTTGGGATAATTTCTGCACCAATTGTTTGGAACGCCTTTATAATACATTGCATATATTGACCAGAACCCATAATTCCCATTGGAGGACCTTCTACCACAATATCGGCACCTGCTTCTATTGCCATTTCTGCCCTAATATATCTATTTACAAAATAAGGGATTCCTCTTCCACTTCTTTCAAGCGGTGCAGGTAAAACACTTATAAAAATACCTTGCTCTTTGCCCCTTTTTAAACAATATTTATGTCCATTATGAAGCGGATTATATTCTGTAAAATCGGCTACAATTTTTGTTGGTTTTCGGAGCTCCGAGTTTTCGTCTTTTATTTTATCTACTATTTTCTTAAATTTATCAATATTGGCCCCATCTTCCGAATTTAAATTAGAATTATGGATAATGTCTTTTCTATCTTTTAAAAAATTGATTAATTGAATATCTCCCATAACAACACCGAAAAATAAAATATATTATAGTATTATTGATAATAACATTATTTTTTATTTTATTATCTTATTATCTTATTATTGTATAAGAATATTGTATATTATTAACATATCCAGTAGTGCAAAATAAATCACTAAACCATAATGTTTATATATTATGAATGCATTTGTTATGTTGTGGAAGTATCACGGGCAGGAAAGCTTAGAATACTAAACAAAGTAAATTGCATTGGACCCATGGTCTAGTTGGCTATGACATCGCCCTTACAAGGCGAGGGTCGCCGGTTCGAATCCGGCTGGGTCCATTATTTTTATATGTCATAACATTTATTAATTTAGATATATTATTTTTTATTTTTTTTATTCTCTAGTATTTTCTCGGAGCTCCTACAACCTTAATTATATTTTTTTATTTGTAATTAAATATATTTATAGTATAAATTACAATAATATCCACAATACACAAAATGAGGATTGATATTATGGGACTAATGGATACAATAACAAATATCTTTAAAAAATCCCCAAAAATACATTATGCCAAATCCAAATCGGTCGATGTTTTTGAATTGAATAAAAATCCACATTATGTCGTGGCTTCTGTGGAATTAGGAAACACCACAGTTAAATCCATCATAACTGGAACTAATATGGAAACTGGAACAACATATTTAATGGGCAAATGTGTTAAAATGACCAGAGATGTGAGGGCACCAAAAAAGGGAGAAGAAGTATTTGGTAAAACGCTATGGGGTGTGGAGCTCACAAAAGAGGCAGTTTCTGACATGGTAACAGAGGTATTGTTGGGAGCCCTGAAAGATGCAAATTTAAAAATAGAAGATTTACATTTTGTTGTTAGAAGTACGGGCGTTACGGCGGGATTTGCATCTCCTGATGAAATAACAAATATGATTGTTGCTCTTGCAGATGGTTGTTTAAAGGCAAAAATACCACCTTCAAAGATGGCCCCTGCAATGACTAAAAACCAACTTCCAAAACCATTTGATAAATATAGTTTAATGGATAAAATTATATTTGATGGTGCTGTAACGGGCGTAGTTCCTCCAACAGGAAAAGAATGCGTAGCAAATGAAATGGAAGGAGAATTGGTTACAGCAGGATTAAAAGTTGGAGCAAAATGGACAGAACTTGATTTCAGAAATCCATGTATGAGTATAGATTTTGGAACCACACTTGCGGGAAGAATTACAAATGATAAGTTGCCTTATGCTAATGTTGTTGGTAATTTATGCGGTTTGGCTGGTGCTGTTGCCGATGCCATTGTAAGGGGGAGCGGATTAGTAGATAAAAACAAAGGAGCCGCAATTGACATAATGAAAGAAAAAGGGAAAGTAAATAAAAAAATTGCCGAAAAATATGCCGAAGAAGCTCACAGCTACATAATTGTATCCGAAGTTCCAGAAAATAGAGATAGATTTGGAACAGTTCCAGTAGTTCCAGAAAGTGCTAAAAAGGCAGGCACAACGCTAATAGGCTGTGATGTAGGCGAGAATGGAAGCGATATTCCACAATTAGAAGCAATTGGTAAAAGAATTATGGAAGAAAGTAATATTCCAACATTATTATATACACTTGATATTGTATCCGCAGATATCACAAAAAGATTAGTGGAGTTAGCACATACAAAAAGATTAGTAAATGAAAAAACAGCAATTGGAATAACTGGTAGAGCTGGTATCACTGGAGAAAAACCAAAATTAATAATTGAAAAATTAGGGGAATTAAATATTTGGGATAAGCCAGAAGACCATGTTGTATTTATCGAAGATGGTCTTGCATTGGGTTCCAGTATAATGGCACGATGTATGAATTGTTTAGGAACTCCGAAAAACCCCGTAGGAGGAAATCGGGGAGATAGATGTATATTGGGAGAAAGAAGAAAGTGGCAAAAACAGAAAGGAATGATAAAATAAATAACATAATTATTAAAAAATATTATTAAATTATTTTTTTAATATTTTTACATATATATGTTATGGAGCTCCATGACCCCCAACTATTTTTTTTAAATATCAACCAGTTCATCTTTAATTTCAATACCTTGCTCTTTGAACCATTCGACATATTTTTATCTGGTTTGGCAATATGCATAAAAAGCCAACCTACAAGAAATGAAATTACATTATTAAAATCTTTTTCAGAGCCATTTTCAATTTCGGGTATTTTTTATGGTTTTCACGGTGGGAGCAATTGTATTTTTCCATTTTATTAGCATAATATCGCCAAAAAATAAATATTTATCCCACATATGAAAAATGAGAGCTTCTAAAAATAAAAAAAATATCCATAATAAAACAAAATATAAAATTAAACTATAAAAAAATAAAAAAATAATTTATTTGAAGTATCTTTCCAATATTCCTTTTAACATTTTAGCATGTCTTGCTTCATCTCTACTTGATTCATCAAAGAAATCATGAGCTGGGTCGATATCTAATTCTTTTGCCTTTGTTGCAGCAGCCTTTTTCTCATTGTTTGCCATACATTCTCCATTGTACATCATTTCAATGTTTTCTTTTAAGTTATCTGAAATTACCCCATTCATTTCAGCAAATTTAGCGGCATGCTCAGCTTCTTCAAATGCTATTGTTTTCAATACTTCTGCAACTTCTGGGAGACCTTCTCTCTGAGCTTGTCTTGCCATTGCCAAATACATTCCAACTTCTGCACATTCTCCTTTAAAGTTTGCTTCAACTTCTTTTTCTAAGTCTGTTCCTTTTGTGGTTCCTATTTTGTGTTCGTTTATTAATTCTACCATAAAATCACCTTTGTTATCGTATTGTATATATTTTATATAATTAATTATAATATATTTCGTATTGTGTTTTTATTATTTAATTAGAGAAATAAATACACCCTAAAAATAATAAAGAATAGATATATTATTCTATAGTTTTATTAGTATATTAATTTTCTGCATCTTTTAATTTTGCTGCCAATCTTTTACCCATATTGTAGCAATTTGTTAATTCATCTTCATTTGGAACATAATTTAATTCATATTTGTCCAATACTTCAAATCCACATTTCTGTATATCTTCTGCAAGGATTTCTGTTCCTCCCCCTTGTCCTCCTTTTGAACCAAATACAATAGCTTTTCTTTTCAATCCAGTTCTATTGAATCTTAATCCCTTCAAATAATATACTATATCCCCTAATGATGGATATGGTTCATCATTTATTGTAGGAGCTCCGAACAATACTGCCTTACTATCCAATATACTTTTTACAATTTCACTTCTTTCATCACTATGTAAATAATACATTTCTACATCAATTCCCCCACTAATAAGACCCTCTGCAAAAGCATGAGCCATTTTTTGGGTAGAATAGTGCATAGTATCATATACTATTGTAGCTTTGTCCTTACATACTCCTGTTGCAAAGTTTTGGTATGCACCAATTACTTTCATTGGGTCGGTCCATATTTGACCATGTGAAGGAGCAATCATTTTTATTTTTTCCAATAATCCAAGCTCAATTACTTCATTGAATTTCTTCAATACAAGTTTTGATAATGGAGTAATTAAGTTTGCATAGAATTTTTGGTTGGCATCCATTAATATATTTTCTGGAATTTCGTAATCATATCTTTGTGTAAAGCAAAGATGTTGTCCAAATGCATCATTTGAGAATAATATTCCTTCTTCCCCATATAGCGTAAACATACTGTCGGGCCAGTGTAATAATGGTGCTTCAAGGAATGTTAGCGTTTTTCCACCAATATCGATGCTTTCCAATGATTTAACTACTTTAAATGGTGCATCTTTTAATGAAGGATAATGGTTTATTAATCCTTCAACTGCTACCTCAGTACAGTAAATAGGCGCTTCTGGGAATTTTTTGTGAATTTCAGGTAATGCTCCGGAATGGTCTTTTTCAATGTGGTTTTGAACTATCACATCTATTTTAAATTCTTTTCCTTCTTTTTCACAGGCATCTTTTATTCTTCCCCACATTTGAGCTGATGTCCCCGGATATGTATTATCTATCAATACAGTTTTATCTTCTCCAAATACTATGTATGCATTATAGGTTGTTCCCTTTAATGTATATCCATGGTACATTCTAATGTCCCAATCCATTACACCTACCCAATATACTCCATCTGCTATTTTAAAAGCGTCTGCTTTCATTTTATCACCCTTAATTTACATAGATATTATATTTTTAATAATATATATATATCTGTAGGTTATACTCATAGGTCAGTTTTCATTTTACGATATAATATGTAGTATTATCGAATATAATAAGTTAACCGTGCGTATTTCGTCAATTATATTTTTAATTATACGAAATTCGAACGATTTTACAGAACCCCATAATTATTAAAAATAATTTTATTAAATAATATAAAAAATAAAATAGTAATTTAATAAGATAATAAAACTACATATATTGCAACTACCATATAACTTGTTTAAGGTTTAAACTCTATACCATCTTTTCTACAAACACTTTTACACTCAAAACATCGAATACAATCCTTTTGGTCGATATTTTTAGTTAGCTTTATTTGCATTGGGCATTTCCTTTCGCACAACCTACATTTTACACATTTATCATTTAGTTTTAATTTAAACAGAGATTTTATTGAAAGTATCGATAAAAATGCCCCAACAGGACATATATATTTACAGAAAGCTCGCGGAATAAAAAATGAAACTATTGTAAATGCCACCAATACTGCCAATGAAATTATATTTCCCGATATTCCCAATTCCGGTAAATAGGCATTATACGGACTTAATCGAATATAAATAAATATTACAAATAAAAACAACACCACATATTTTAAATATATTAATTTATTGTGGATGTTTTCTGGGAGCTCCGGAAGTTTTTTTAACTTAAACAATTTAACCCTCAGCATATAGCCGAGCTCGAATAGAAATCCCCATGGACACCACCAGCTACAAAATACTCTTCCAAAAATCAGTGTTAAGACAAGCACTACTATGGATATAACTATATAATTTTTTCCAATAGTTCCCGTAGTAATGAATGTATTTACAATTCCTATAAAAATTAAAAAGAAACTGCCCGATAGAATAAATTTTATAAAAAATGCTGTTTGAGATATTTTTCTTAATATTTGGAGCTTATCCATAGTTTCACCAAAAATATATTTGAAATGTTAGAGGAATTTATTATAAAAAAATTTATTATAAGGAGCTCTGCCCGAAAATCCCACATCTACCGCAAAATTTATTTTTACATTTGTATGGCAAAAGTGCTTTCTTTACGGCATCTAATGCAATATATCCTGCTTCGTGAAGCATGGTATCTTCCAGCTCCTTATCATATTCCATACTTCCCAAACATGGGTAGTTGTGGTGAGCGTTTGCTATCTTGTCCTTTAATTCGTTTATGATTTTTCCTTTAATCCTTTTGGACATATAGTGAGTTTCACCACATGGTGCCGATATAATCACCTTAACATCGTCGTCTATTTTATGTCCATCTGATGATTTAATTTCAACCTGTGGAAATCCTATTTTAAAGTAATTTATAAACTCATTTAAAACTTTTCTATTATGTCTCTTTTTTAAAGCACAAAATGGCTTTGGATTTTCAAAATCCATTCCATTCTTTTCACACATTTCTTTTAAGCTGTTTCTCATAGCTATTGATAAATCAGATGGTGTTTCTGATGGCACAATTAACAATTTGTAATTTTTTTCCGCAAGCATGTTTGGGAGCTCATACAATAAATCCTCATGAAGTTGGGCAACTGCCACATCACCCTCCGGGAGCTCCGGTATGTAATCGGAAGCATCCTCTATAAATTCATCATCATCAATAGCGTCCAAAACCACAGCCTTTACATCGTCTTTATACGACCAATCCCCTCGACAGTTATAACAATCCTCACAGATTCTACAAAAATCTGGTTCATTCAGTAGATTTTTATAAAATTTCTCCATTCTCTGGTTTCCTTTGTGGTATATAAATGTAGCTTTCATAATATCACCTAACAAGTGAGTGAGCTACAAAACCCACAGGATTTAGCTCAAATCACTTTAAAAAAGTTATTTTATATATTTTAATGAGCGTTCAATACATAAAAACATTTTTGACTACCGTTTTAAAAAATAGGACATAATTTTTATTAAAAAATTTGTAATTTTTATTATTCTTATTGTTTTTATTAAATTTTTGGATTATTTTAAATTGTTGGCGAGCTCCCTTACCTTGCCCTCAATCTCATCTCTTACATTCCTATAAAATTCAATGTCTTTATCTGCTGGGTCTTCAATATTCCATGCGATGTGTTTTTTAGCTGGAACAAAAGGGCAGGCACCTAAACATCCCATTGTAACAACAACATCAAAATTTCCAACCTCTCTAACAACCTCGTTTATTGTTTGAGGCTTTTGTTTTGCGTTTAAATTTTTTTCATTTAAAACTTCAATAACTTTTTCATCAACAACATCGGTTTTTTCTAACCCTGCACTATATGCATTTAGTCCATATTTATTTCCAAATGCTTCTGCCATTATACTTCTCCTTTTATTGTGTATGCAAACAAACAGAACCTTCATATTTTACCTCCGGAGCCAAATGGCACCAAAATAATATAAATAATATTTTTTACCATTTTGTCTTATTTGCAATCCAGACAAGTGTTAACATTAACGGAACCTCTACAAGAACACCAACAACCGTTGCAAGTGCAGCTCCACTGTTGAGCCCAAATAATGTTATCGCAACTGCAACTGCAAGCTCAAAGAAGTTACTAGCTCCAATAAGTGCTGATGGAGCAGAGATATTGTGCGGTAAATTCCACTTTTTTGTCCAGTAATATGCCAAACCAAATACAAAGAATGTTTGTATTATTAAAGGTATAGATATCAACAATATATACAAAGGATTGGTTAATATTATTCCCCCCTGGAATGAGAATAAAAGCATCAAAGTCATCAATAAGCTTAATATTGAAGCCTTGTTTAAACTTGGTATAAATGTTTTTTCAAACCATTTTTGTCCCTTATGTGCCAGTAAGTACTTCCTTGATAGATATCCAAAAATCAACGGTATAACTACATACAGGAATACTGAAAGAAACAATGTATCATAAGGAATAGGAATGTTGCTTATTCCCATTAAAAACCCAACTATTGGGACAAATGCAATGAGTATTATTAAATCATTTGTGGCTACCTGCACTAATGTATATAAAGGGTCCCCATCAGTCAGATAACTCCAAACAAACACCATGGCAGTACATGGTGCCACTCCCAAAAGTATTGCCCCAGCAACATATTCCTTAGCCAATTCCAATGGAATAAAACCAAATTTTGAAAAAATCGTTATTAAAAATAATGACGCAAATATATACATTGTGAATGGTTTTATTAACCAATTTATGGCCCAGGTTATCGTCATTCCTTTAATATAATTCTTTTTTACCATCTCCACAGCCCTAAAATCAATCTTTACCATCATTGGATAAATCATTGCCCATATTAATACTGCTATCGGAATGTTAACATTGGCTATCGTAAATTTTGAGAGTGTTTGAGGAATTATTGACAAATAATTGCCTATTAGAATCCCTGCGATTATACACAATGCCACCCATATTGAAAGATACTTTTCAAAAAACCCTAGTCCTTTTTTACCCATATTATCACCACATTTTAAAAAAAATGTAGATATTATTATATTTATACTTTTCGATTAATTAATAAATTGAAATATATTTTAAAAATATCTAAATTTATAAATTAAATGGGAGTATATCTACAACCCGTAAAACATTTTTGACCATTATTTTTAAAAAAATAAGATATAATTTTAGTAGATTAACTATAAATTAATTTAATAATATATATTATTCTATTATTTAACTGGTTCTATTTTAAAATAGCAGGCGTCTGCTCCCTGTGCCATGCATCTTATTTCATCCACCACCACAGTTTTATTTAGTATGCATTCATAGGCACCAGCAAGGACTCCCGCATCAAAATAACATATGGATTCATTGGATTTCAAACCATCGCACAATGCACAGTCATTTACTTTTATAATAACGGGATTTTTACTTTCAATTTTCAATACTCCCAAGTTATTTTTTCTGAAAAATTTTTTCAATTCCATATAATTTTTTGGATTAATATGCCGTCCAAACTCATATCCAATATCGTATAATGTAATTTCAGAGTTTAACTCTTTAATTTTTTTCATCATAATCATAATCATAAGTCGTAATATTTCCAATGGGACATATTCTTTAATATTTCTATTTGTATATTTGCTTTCAATAAATGTGTATTTTTCTTTGTCATATCCCTTTTTTAAATGCTCAACAGTTTCCTTTATGAGCTCATCATCATTTGAAAGATAAATACCTCCTCCCTGTGTCGCGTCATCATCATTCTTCCCCAATATTGTAAGGAAGTCCTCCATATTTTTTGTTTTTAACTCCATTTTCATGTTATCTCTTCAAATACTTTTTTATATATTTATATTTATTACATACAACTTACATATAATGATAATGGTGCGAATAACGGTAAAATACGCTGAAAAAGAGACGAAAAACGGAATAATGAAGAGTTAATAAATTAAAGAAAATAATATTATTTATAATCTGTAAAATTCCTTTGCATTTTTATATGTGGAGCTCCCTATTTTATCATCTTCAACTCCAATTTTTTGCATATATAATTTTGTTCTCGGCAAGGCATAAATATCCGCCTTTAAACTACCCAAATCACTGCTTAGGATGAATTTTTTATTATAATTTTTTATTATTTCCGATGCTTCCATAGGGCTTATTTTCATAGGTTGTTGCACTGTTAAACCAATATAAACATCCCTATCTATTAAATCCACAGTATCCTTATTGATGTGGTCAATCATTACTAAATCATCCTTTATTTTCACTTCATCCAAAATTTTTAAAATTTCAATTAATGCCTCTTTCTTATTCTTTTCAGGAGTATGAACAATTATCGGCATGTTGTAATCCTTTGCTAAATACAACTGCTCTTTTAAAAGGTTTTTCTCATCATCGGTTAAATAATGTAGTCCAGTTTCCCCAATAGCTACAACATTTTCAATATCTAAAAACTCTGGAAGTTTTTTTATAAGGAGCTCCCAGTTTTTAGGATATCCCATAGGATGAGCCCCCACTGCAACCTTAACATCAACTCCTGCCATTTTTCCTCTTTTAGTCTCTAAGTTAATCAACCTATCCCAATGGTCTAAACAAACTTCTGGAACGCTCATTTTATATGGGTCATGGGCACAGGTAATTATTGTTTCAATTCCACATAATGCCATTTTCTCTAAATCCTCAAAACTTCTTACATCCAAATGAGTATGGGCATCTATCATAAAATCACCTTAAATAATTTAAACATGATTAAATAGGATTTTTAAAATAAAAACTTAATGAAAATAATTTAATTAAAATGTAAGAAATACATATAAAAACTAAAAAATAAATTATTTAGTTAAATAATAATAAAACTTCTCATCATCTGCAAGGCAGTGGATTGTTGCCTGCCTAATTCCAAAGTTTGCGCCTATCTTTTTTGCAAACTGCTTTTCCATATCTATAGTTTCGTTTAAAACTTCTACAATATCGCCATCGTTGTTTATGTTTATTGTAGGTTTCTCATTGTAGTATATTATATATTTTTCATACAGGAGCTCCGCATCCTCCATCTGAACCTTTGAAAAATCATTTAACAATTCATTATTGTATTGTTCAATCGAACATAATTTGGCAATTATTGATAGTTTCATTTTATTTGATATTATTTTTACTACATTTTCTTTTAAATGTTCCATTATTTCACCTAAAAGGTAATTACATCTTCATATTCGTTTAAAATATTTTTTAATTCCATATATCTCACTACCTCAACATCATCCAGTATGTCGTCGGTTTCTATTTCCCTTTCCTTTAAACACTCCTCAATACAATATATTTTGCATCCAAAAGCACTTAAATTATTTATCACATCCACAATTGAAGGCATTCCCAATTCCTCTGGTTTTTGCCCAGATTTAGCATTATAAACCCCGTCATGAATTAAAATGACATCGGATTTTTCAATAATTCCGCTGGCAATTTGGGACAGTGCAAACATCATGCCGGCGAAGGAATCTTCACTTCCATAAGGTGGCTTTAATATTATTGTAATAAGTGATTTAACCATTATTTCACCTTGTAAGTGTAATTACTCTATCACTATCTGCTATATATTTTGAAAGGTCGTTGGTTAAACTTCCGATTTTACATCCTTCAATTACATTTTCCTCATAAATTCCCCTTGCATTTGCACATGTGCTACATGCCGCCACGACCATACCTTTATCCATTAACTCTTTAATCGTGGTTCCAAGATTTGGGAATCTTTTTGGGGCTTGTTTATCTATTATTGCAGTGATTCCTTCACCGTAGAAAAACATATTTACTTTATGCCCTTTTTTTAATGCGGATTCTGCCAGTTTTACGGCAAAATTACCGTCCATATTCATCATGGCACCAGATTTTAAAATAATAGTTAATGTTTTCATAAACCCACCTTAAAGAGTAATCACTTGGTTATATTTTTCCATAATCAAATCCACCGCTGTATCGTAATCAATGAGCTCCGTTTCTTCAATAGTTTCAAACCCCCTTGCATGTGCGTCATTCTCCATTGCATATATTTTATAATGGAGCTCCCTAAGTTTGTTCCTCATGTTTGAAGTTGTGGCATAGTATATCCCATCTTCTGCAAGAAGAACTCCATCGTTACCATCTTTTAATTTTTCCATTACTTCAATGGCATTACACTCAAAAGGAGATTTTAAAAGAATAAATAGTGTCATTAAATCACCCTATGAAAAGCTGAACTTTTGCATCCATTGCAAGGTCTATAAATTTTGTGGCTCCAACTATTTCCACTCCATCAATTAAATCTTCTTCTTTTACTCCCATTATACTCATAGAAGTGCTACATGCATAAAGCTTAGCACCTAAATCGATAGTCTGTTGTCGAGATTCCTCAAATCCGCCAATATTCTGCTTTTTCATTTTCTTTTCCATCATCTTTACCCCCAAACTTCCAAATAATCTATATATTCCAGGAAGTTTAGGCTTAGCATTCTTCTTTAATACTTCAAGTCCAAAAAATGTAAAGAAAATATGTACCTCCATCCCCATGGATGCACCTATGGTTCCAAGAATAAAAGCCATCATTGCCTTATCAAAAGTGCCTTCTGAAACCACAAGTGCCATTTTATCGGCCATAATACCACCAAATAGTAAATAAAAAAATATAAAAAAATAAAATAGAAAATAATAATAGATATTAAGACTTTATTTTTTCTTAATTTTGAAGGCTAAAATCCCATTTTCTTCGGTCATTTCAACCAATTCATTTCCTGTTCTATTACACCATGCTGGAACATCTTCTTTTGCCCCAACATCATCAGCTATGAGCTCTAAAATCTCCCCTTCCTTTAACTCCTTCATTTTCTTAGCGAGCTCTACAATGGGCATTGGACATTGTAATCCTCTCGCATCTAATGTAGCCATATTTACACCTTTTAATTAGTATTAAATATCGTTAAAATTTAACCTTTACTGCCCCTGTTGGACATACATCTTCACAAACTCCACAGCCTGTGCATTCATCTTCATGAGCTACAACAACTTTTTCTCCATCAACTTCAAAAACTTCCATAGGGCAGTTTTTTTCACATTCTCCACATTCTTTTGCTCCTTTGCATGTGTCATAGTTAATAGTTACACTTACCATATATTATCACCATATTATAAATTACATCGATATATTTAGTTATTATTCAACTTTTCAACTTTATTATTCAACTTTATTGGGTTCTTCTGGACCGCCTATTTTTGAAGGATGTGGTGCTTTGATTACAAAGAATTCAAGAACCTCACATGTTAAATTTTGAGCAATCATCTTTGTATTGAACGGCAAATGAATTATTGTTCCAGCAGGATATACTTTTGGCTCTTGGTCTTCCAGAGTTAATGTCATCTCTCCCTTTATAACTATTAAATGAACCTTTGAGTTTGTAAAGTGCTTAGGTGTGCCTTCTCCTTTTGGAAATATCATATGGATAATTTGAACATCGTCGGTATTAACTATTTTTTCCACGGTCTTTGAATCCGATTCAGTAGTAAAATTGTATGTTTTTTCTATCATAAAATCACCATAAAATAAAAATAAAAATAAAAAAATAAATTTCGTAGGTAATTCTGTGTGCTTTCAGGTGTAATGAATTTAATATTTAATAATATTTCATTCTTACTGATTTATCATTTTTTCAATGTCTTCATCAACTGTGGATATTGCTCCAATTCCAAAGTTTTCTACAAGAACATTTGCTACATTAGGTGATAAAAATGCCGGTAGCGTTGGACCTAAATATATATTCTTTACACCGAGGTGTAATAATGCCAACAATACAGCAACAGCTTTTTGCTCATACCATGCTACATTATATGCTATTGGTAAGTCATTTATATCCTCTAATTCAAATACTTCTTTCAATTTAAGGGCTATCACAGCTAATGAATAACAGTCATTACATTGTCCTGCATCCAATACTCTTGGAATTCCCCCAATATCCCCTAAATTCAATTTATTGTATCTGTATTTTGCACATCCTGCTGTTAATATAATTGTATCCTCTGGAAGTGCCTTAGCAAATTCTGTGTAATAATTTCTTGAATTATGTCTTCCATCACATCCAGCCATTACAACAAATTTTCTTACTGCTCCAGACTTCACAGCTTCAACAACTTTATCCGCCAATGCAAATACTTGGTTGTGAGCAAATCCTCCAACTATCTTACCAGTTTCAATTTGTTTTGGTGGGGCACATTTTTTAGCCTTTTCGATTACTTCTGAGAAATCTTTGTTTCCATTTTCATCAACTGGAATATATTTTAAACCGGGGTACCCTACAACTCCTGTTGTATATATTCTATCAACATAGCTTTCTGCGGGTGGAACGATACAATTTGTTGTCATTACAATTGGTCCATTGAATGATTCAAACTCGCTTTTTTGTGTATGCCATGCGCCACCATAGTTTCCTACAAAGTGGTCATATTTCTTAAATGCTGGGTAATAATGAGCTGGCAACATTTCACTGTGAGTATATACATCTACACCAGTTCCTTTTGTTTGCTCCAACAACTGTTCCATGTCTTTTAAATCATGTCCACTTATCAATATTGCTGGGTTGTTTCTTACCCCTATTTCAACCTCTGTTATTTCTGGGTGTCCGTATGTTTCTGTATTTGCTTTATCCAGTAAAGCCATTGTATCTACAACATATTTACCACATTCAAGAACAAAAGCTGTCAAGTCATCTCCTGAAAGTGTGTCATCAACTGTTGATGCCATAGCTTTTCTTATAAATTTATGCAATTCTTTATCATCGTATCCCAATACCATGGCATGATGTAAATATGCACTCATACCTTTTACTCCATAGGTCAATAATTCTCTTAAAGACCTTATATCTTCATTTTCTGTTGCCTGAACAGATACATCTAAGGAGTTAGCTTTTGCAATGATTTCCTCATCATTTTCTGGCTTCCAGGTTACACAATCAGGCAAATCAACACTGCATCCACATGAACATGTTGGTGTAGCTTGGTCTCTAAGTGCCAATCCTTCTTTTATTTTTGATATGATATCTTGGTCGTCGAAATTTGCATTTGTAATGGTAGTAAATAATGCATCAACTATGTATTTATCTATTGCATCGTTTGAGTACCCTAAGTTTATCCTAACTACACTCAATCCCTTTACCACATATATTAAAAGGTCCTGGAGATTAGCTACATTATCTTTTTTACCACATACCCCCGCTACGGTACATCCCGTATTTCTTGCTGTTTCTTGACATTGGAAACAGAACATTTTTGTTAATCTTGGAGATAATTCCATTTTTTCACCTTTTTTAATTTCTACTTCTGGTTCTACTGCTAAAACGCCTTTATCCTTAGATACATTACTCCCTATTATTTTATCCACAATTGACTTTACTTTTTGTTGTATATCACTCATTATTTCACCCTAAATTATAATAATATAATATTTCATTTTTTACTTATATCTATTGTTGATACCATTGGCCATCAATTTGATATAATTAGTAATATTATATTTATTATTTTTATTACCCTATTATTCCTATTGTATTAATATATTTATCCTATTATTTATACTATTTTATTAATTTACCATCCAATGAAATTATATATGTATTTATTTCACAATCAAGTCCCTCTAATGCCTTCTGCACTATTTTACGCATTTCAGAACAGCAAGGCACACTCATAATTACTATATCTACTTTTTTTATGTCATTTAATTTAACAATTGTCCTTATTTTTTCAGAATATCCCGAAATATCGTCTAATTTTGGACATCCGATTGCCAAAACTTTCCCCTTTAAGAATTTCTTGTGAAAATTTGCATAGGCAAATGGAACGCAATCTGCCACTATTGCCAATTCGGCATCTTTGAAGTAAGGTGCCATAGGATTTAAAAGGTGAAGCTGAACAGGCCAGTTCATTAATTCAGAATTTACTTCTACGCCCTCCGCTCCGCTTTCAATATTTGCCCCTCTGTTAAAGGTTTTTGCTACGGAGCTCGGGCATGAATGACCTGCATGACTACCACCACATCCACCTTTCTTTTCATCCTCTTTTATCTCAACTTCTTCTTTTATTATATTCAAGGCATCAACAGGACACACATCTAAACAGGAGCCCACTCCATCGCAGTGGATTTCCTTATCCTTATTCACCTTTACCTTCCCCGTCTCCTCGTCAGGAATTAGGATATTTTCCTCGCAGGCGTCAATACACAACCCGCATTTCTCATATCCTATACATTTGTCCTGGATTACTTCAACTTTATATTTGGTTATTTTCATAATATCACTACCATATAATTTATTTTCTAACTTTCACAATATTAAAAGTGTATTTAATAGTATAAAAAGATTTTTGACTGTTTTATGTCAAAAGAAGCTATAAAAATTGTTCTTTTTTATGCATAAATTGATATAATTAGTATTACTATAATTAAAAAAAGTAATATTATTTTAATTCTCTTAACTCCTTTCAATTTATTCAAGGTATAATTTAGTTTATTCAAATTTACGCCCATCTTTTCATAATTTTCAATAATATCTAATGAAATATCCTTTTTAATCAAATCATCCATTGTCTTAGAAGGAGCTCCTTTATTTCTTAGGTTTATAAATATATCTCTTGCCTTTTCTAAATCATAGTCATTTTCTATTAGTTTATTTATAACATCATCTGAAATATGTCTTTTCTTTAAATCTCCTACTGTCTTTCTTATCTTTGTTAAATAATCTACATTATTAGCGTTTTTAGTTATTTTAGATATAGAACTTTGAACTTTTAGATATTCCATTTGGATTATTTTATTTAATTATATAAATTATACTAGATAAAAAAGAAAAAAATAGTCAAAATTCTGTTCCTAATAAATATTTAGAAACTTCTTTAACCTTATTAGTTAAAAAACTATGATTAAATGGATTTTCATCTAATAATATTAAAAGACCTCCATCATCTAATTCTTCAACTTTATAAACTGGTGCAGATAAAATCCTATCCTTCCCAATGTTTTTAACAATCTTTGGAGATAATATCGTTAAGCCAGTTATTATTTTTGGCTTTCCTTCTTTAATAAGTTGTTCGTAAGTGGGAATATATTCATCTTCTAATTCTTCTCCATCGTAATATAAAACCATTAAAGGCGTTGTTTTTAAGTAAAGATTTTTTATAAGGTTAATTAGTTTATTTATTGAATTTACTGGCTGTCTCGATAAAGTGTAGAAAAAGGTTAATTCGAAAGAATTTTTTGAGATTAATAGGTCAAAACTACTATTTTCTACTGTAAAATTACTAATCAGTCCTGTATTGTATTTTGAAATCGATTCACACACATTATTTAAGTTATCAGTATCAATATATATACAATCCGTTCCTACAGAAACAGCATCTAATTCTAAATCCGCCCCCAAATCCTCAATATATTTAATTAGTTTGATAATATCCTGTTTATTCCATTTTTGTTTATTCAATATGTAATCTACACAATCGATAGTCATAATATCGCCATTTTATTATGGTTTATACACTACATACTTAGCTCCAAATTCATTTAATTTTCTAATAACATCATCATTTGGCTGTTCTCTAAAACAATACATCAATTCTTTATCGTGAGTTTTTGAATAATCACTTAATTTTCTTAGTTGTTCTACAAATCTTTGCCATTTTCTGCTTCCATCTTTCACAATATCTTTACCTTTGCATTCAATAATCTTATTTGTGGTTTCAATATCTATTTCAGTCTCATATCCATAGGTCTTCTTATCTAATTTTTTAGACAACTCCACAATCTCATTAACATTACACTTTTCAGCAGCTACCATTGCCTCATACGGAGCTCCTGTATTTCCATTTTTAATACTTTTGAGTAATTCACTATATCCATCCACTTTTCTAAGTTTGCTTAAAGCATTATTTAGTTTTTCTAAGTCGATATCTTTATTTATATATTTATTTATAGCATCATCTGAAATATGTCTTTTCTTTAAATCTCCTATTGTCTTTCTTATCTTTGTTAAATCATTTACATTATTAGCATTTTTAGTTATTTTAGCAATAGAACTTTTAGATATTCCCATCTTAGATAATTTATTTGTTTCATCTACTGCTTTTTTAAGAGCATCGTTTGGTTTGTTGCTGTTTTTGATGATGCTGTTTATTGTGCTTGTTTCTACTCTTTTATCTTTGAGTTTAGATATTCTGTTATCTATCCATCCAAGTTTTTTATCATTTTTAACAGCATCTTTAAACAGCTTGTTAATATTCTCTGGTTCAACTCATTCATCTAAGAGATTAACAGCATTATCTGCAACTGTTTTTGGACTATATCCCTTACTCTCTTTCTTTGCTGACTCTTTGATTTAAAAAAATAGATTAATTAAAAAATGTAATTTATTTGTTATGTTAGATAAAAATAGAATTAAGATTTTAAAAAGATTTATATCCAATCATCGTCCTCTTCCACTTCTGGAGCTACTGAGTTAGTATTAAGGATATATAAATAACACTTCCCTATTTTTTCAATTAATTGTGGCTCTGTTAATATATCTGTTTCGTCCCATATTACTTTCTCTGGAATTTTTATATCTAAATCTTCTTTATACACAAATAACCACGGTAGTTTTGTAAAATTATCTGTTATATCTGATAAGAATTCTTTTGGATTTTTATATTTCTTTTTTTCTAACTTTATTTCATACTCCTCTATTGTATTATGAATACCTCCAAATCCAAATTCTGGCTGAATAAGTTCTATAACTTTTTTAACTGTATCTATAAGTATTTGAGTATTTTGCTTTGCTATTTGTTTTGCTTTTTCTATCGGATACTCATCTTCATAGAAATAGGAACAATACTTACTATAGTCTGTTAAAACTCCAACAATATAGTATTCTTCTCCAAATATATTCTCTACAATTGTTCCTTCAATTGTGGTGCGTATTCCCAAACCCGTATATATATTTGGCAACTTTTCATTTATTTCTTTCTTATAATTTTTAAGTATTTTTTCATATTTTTTAGGATTTTCTTTTGTATAAAAATTAATTAAAAGGTCTGAAGACATGTTATCACCCATTACTTTTATAATTCATCTATATTTTTTACAATTATCTCTTTATCTGAAACAAATGCGACTTTTTCTATATTATATTTTTTAAATATCTCTTTTGCATTTTTTACACTAATTTTAGAGTGTTTTGGAAATACAAGTATTCCTGTTTTACCTGTAGCTTCAATTTTTCTGTTTAATTGATTTGTCCAATCTCTTATATCTTTGTCACTTATTTTTTTACTTGGTTTTATATTTTTACATTCATACACCGCCTTATCCGTTAATGCATCTATTTCTTCCCTATTATGATTCATAGAAAACTTAATAACATTCTCTCCTTTATCTATTAATCTTGATGCTGTTTTTAGTTCAAATGCTATATCGTTTGCCTTTTCGTTATTTTTTGCAATATCTCTTAATACCTTCTGCAACACATATTGACTTGGATTGTCAGGATTTTTTATACTTGAGAGTTTTTCTATATCTTTGAAATCAATTTTTCCTTTAAGGTATTGTAATGCAGATATTTCTTTTAAAGAATATTCTTTCTTAATCAAATCATCTATTATCTTCGCTGGAACTCCTTTATTTCTCAATTCTACAATAGTATCTTTCGCTTTTTCTAAATCATAACCTTTTTCTATTAACTCATTTATAGCATCATCTGAAATATGCCTTTTCTTTAAATTTCCAATGATTTTTCTTTGTTTTGTTAAATCATTTACATTATTAGCATTTTTAGTTATTTTAGCAATAGAACTTTTAGATATTCCCATCTTAGATAATTTATTTGTTTCATCTACTGCTTTTTTAAGAGCATCGTTTGGTTTGTTGCTGTTTTTGATGATGCTGTTTATTGTGCTTGTTTCTACTCTTTTATCTTTGAGTTTAGATATTCTGTTATCTATCCATCCAAGTTTTTTATCATTTTTAACAGCATCTTTAAACAGCTTGTTAATATTCTCTGGCTCAACTCCTTCATCTAATAGATTAACAACATTATCTGCAACTGTTTTTGGATTATATCCTCTGCTTTTTTTCTCTGCTAACTCTTCAATTAAATCCTTATCAAATATATTATTTAAAACATTAGAATCTACAATATCTTTTCCATTATCTGCTTTCTTAGAATAGTCGTATATTTCATTAGCATATTTTAATCCCTTTGAAGATAATTTACTAACTATCTTTCCCGTGGGGTCAAATATCAAAGAAACAACAGTATATGCACCTGAATATTCTGGATGGTTTTCGTCTATATAATTACTAACCATCGTATCTGCAATTATCTCGGTTGCAATTGTTGCTCCTGCAACTGCCCTACTTTGAGACATTGAAAAATCGAAAGAAAAGAATGCATTAACTGGGGATGCTAAAAGAAGAATAGCCAATAGAATAGTAAAGCATTTTTTTAACATAGTTGAGTTCACCCTTTAAATTTGATAACCCCTTAAATTTGATATGTAATATATATGATATAATAATATAAACAAAAAAGAAGTATATATATAACTTACGCTCATGTTCGTATATCGGTTGAAAGTAATATCAATAATCATTATCCGTTTATCACTTAGAAACAAGTTCCGATAATGTTTTTATTTCCTATTATTATAGTAAATATGCATATGCATGAGAATAATAAATATTACCAACTGGAATATACAGATGATGAGCGATAATTTATTTATCTAATAAAAATACATATATTTAAAAAATAACCACTTTATCATATATTTTTCCATCTATTTTATCCACTTTATCATAAAATTTAGAAACATCTTTTGAATTTCCCTCTACAATAAAAATCTCTACTTTTTTATTTTTTCCACAGGATGTAGTAATATAGGACTGATTTATTGATTTTACTATGCCATTATGTTCAAAATATGCCTTGCTCATATCTTCCATTGCCTTTTTTGTCGGAGTATATGCTACCACAATAATACCACTAACCTTACCATCTTTATCTAACTGATTGCTTTCTAAAATATGCTTTCTTGTGGCATCCCTTATTAGTTCGCTTCTACTTGAATATCCTTTCTTTTCAACTACTTCATCTATTTCTTTTAAAAGAAATTTCGGAAATGATAAACTAATTCTTTCTACATTACCCATGGTTTTACCTCTTTATTTTATTATAATCGTATCAAGACATTGATTGTTCGGAGCTCCGAAGAATTACCCAAAATAATAATTTATTAATTAACTAATTAATTAATAATAAATTAAATATTAACTGGTATACCCAAAATATCTTTTTTACCATTTAAAATGTCCTCTGCAATCAGGGCCCCCCCGAGAGCTCCACTTTCACCCTCCAAAATATAAATATTTCCTTTAATATATTCCTTCAATTTATCCACTAAATTATATTCTTTTGTTGTAGCAATTGAACCTGCCAATACGATGTTTTTATCGGGATTTAAAAACATTAAAGAATTAATTTCCATAGCAACACTTAATATTAATGTATCAATTGCCAATTTACATTTTTCATCTGTTTTATAATTTTTTAAAATTTCCTCTTTGGTGTTTTCTACTCCTTTATATTTATCAATAACAACTTTTATTACTCCTGCTGTTGAAAATGCTTCATTTGCCGTAATTTTATTACTATCTATATCTCTTATCATCTCTAAATCAATAGCCCCATGCAATAGCCCGGGAGCTCCGATACAGGCATCAAATCCACCAAATAATTTTTTATCCTTTATCAATAAACTAACGGTATTTGAAGAAATATCGGACAATATGAAGTTATTAAATCCATAGGTTTTGTAGGCACAGTAGGCAATTGATATTTTTTCTGGTGAAGCCATATGAGAGTATAAAGCCCTAAATCTCGCATCAATACATTCAATATTTTTATGAAGTCCGGGAATTACCACTGTGGGAATATTTGAATTTTTAATTTCATCGTACATTTTAGTTCCTCCCCCGACCTTTTCTCCTACGCCCTCTATGTTTATTACTCCCCTATTTTCCACCTTTTCTATTGGAAGTATTTCATTTATACCATCTCCCATTGAATAGCCCATAGCAATTAAATCGATGTCTCTTAAATTTTCGTATTTATTTAATTCTCCTAAAAAAGATTTATTTTTTAATTCTGTTCTACTCATTTTAAAGTATGTAGTAATGGTTTTATCATTGTTTTTTATACATACTTTAATTCCCGATGTTCCGTGGTCTATTCCTACTGTAATCATATAATATTACCCATATTATTTTTATTATTGTTAATTTTTATTATTTTTATTATTAAATATTTGTATATTTATTATATATTATTTATTTCTAAATTCATTTAAAAATCGCGGTATAAATTCCTCGGCATCTTTTAAATTCATAGAAAGATGGTCATATTTTAAATATCCTCTCTCCTTCATTTTATCGGCAACCCAATCATTAAATCGCTTATCTTGAATAACTACGACACCATAATCTTCCTCGGTCCTAATTAATCTACCTATCATTTGAATAATTGTTCTTGACATAATATGAAATGAAGTCATTAAAAAGGCAGTCCAATTTGCGTTATTTACTTTTTTTCTTTTTAATCCGTCTTCTATCATTTTTTGCTCTCTGTTAATTAATGGAGTTGGAACAGGGAACGGAAGGCTATCTATAATTACCATTGTTAATGCCTCCCGTGGAATATCGACACCCTCGGCAAATCTACCCGTTGCAAGTAATATGCCCCCATTTCTTTCAAATTTTTCCTTTAATTCTTTTGCCTCTTTTCCGTCCATTCCAGCCTCATAAATATAAATTTTTTGATTTAATAAATTGTTGTTGTTTAATAAATGAGCATAACAGCTATTTAAATCCTCAAAACTTTTAAAAAGCACCAAACTATTACATTTAGCAGATTTTAACAATTTTAATATATTATTATTTGCCTTATTTCGTTTTTTTTCCTTATTACTATCATATTTCATTTCCTCTCCGTCCCGTAATGCAATTATTTTTCTTCTGTGCTCTGAAAATGGACTATCCAGAGTTAATGTTTGGGAGCTCCCCATACCTGTTTTAAGTGCATGGATTTTTAAGTTTCCCAGCGTAGCGGAACAGTGAATAACTGTTGCTCCATTGTATAGATTTTTAAGATAATTTGATACGGCAACAGGCTCACACAGTAAATTACTATTGCTTCTACTGCCACTATTATTATTACTATTATTATTACTATTATTATTATTATTATTATTATTATTACTATTTCCGCTTTTATATATTACAAAATTGCTATTTATGGTTTTTAAATCCTTTATGCTATCCAAAAACTCCATAAGTGGCATATCGGATACCCTTCTATCAAATATATATTGAAACTCAATAGGCACCAATGCCTTATTATCAATTTTAAAGTCAAGCTCTTTTTTACGGAGCTCCCTGTTTTCCTCAAATAAATTTATTTTATTTTTAATTTTTATTATTTGGTTGTATCCATCAAGAAGAGTTCCCAATATTGCAACATCCTCTTTTAACCCAAATGATGTAATCCTTTCTCCGTCAAATATTAAAGTATTTTTACAATCCGATATATCGGCATATTTTGAAACGAAATTATTTATAATATTCCAAAACTCCTCATTGTAGGATTGATTAAAATATCCCAATCTATTGTAATTCTCATCATATTGTTCATATTCATCATTTAGTCTTTTAATATACTTTTTTATTGTATTTGGAGCATAATTATATGCCATAATTCTTAATCTATTTAAGGCATTATCTGGATTTATGGATATTGTTGCAGAATTTCTTATACTTCCCTCTAATTTATGGGCTTCATCGCAGATTATTATATCAGTATTTCTTTTTACATCAATTTCATCTTTAATATAGTAATATATGCTATTGTTCATTACTATAATATCGGCATCAAGCCCCTGTATTTTTGCCTTTTGATAATCACATATACAAAAAGGACAATAATATTTTGGCTCATCATCATTTAGTTTTATAATCTCCTTTTTAGTTCCACAATTGCAATATGGTTTTTTATTGGGTCTATGGGAGCATTTTTTATTGTATTGGCAATACAGCCTATTTGCCTTATCCTCCTTAGCTTTACAATAGAAATTCCCTTTTCCCATCATAAAAGATACTTTTAAATTATGTTTTAAAGAATTTAAATCCTCAAAAATTCGCTCCTGTTGGTCTATTGTTTCCGTTAATATCATTACTCTTTTTCCCTGTTTTGCAAAATATAAAGAAGGTAATAAGTAGGATAAAGTTTTTCCAACCCCCGTTGGAGCTTCCACAACTAAATTTTTTTTATTGACTATGCTGTAAAATATGCTTTCCATCATTTTCTTTTGTTGTGGTCGCGGTTCATAATATGGAAAATTAGAGGAATAATACTCTTTAAATTCTAAAAAATCCCTGTCCTTTATGTTCATTAAATCACCAATTTATTATGTAGTGTGTTGTATTTGCTGTATGTTGTTTTAGTTTGTTCGGAGCTATAATATATAATATATATGTGTTTTCTGTGATTATCATTAAAAAAACGCAGTAAATTATAGTTAATATTCAATAACCGTCTTTATATATCATAAATAATCCTAAATAGTATATTTACTTAGTTTTTAGCAATATAATATATTTTGGCTTTTTAATTGTATCATATTTATGAAAACGACCGAAGATTGACTATATAAAAAATAATTAAAAAAATATATGGTTTATAAATTATTAGCCTATGGATTCATAGGTAGATATCTAATGTATTATTAAATATACATTTTTTCCGCATATTCCTTTACCATTCTCTCGGAATCGAAATATTTAACAATATCATTTACACAATTACATGCCTTATTCCACCATTCCTCTGTATCATATATATTGGACATAATTTCAAAGTGATTATACATACAATTTGCCTCATATGCATCGTGGATATTTTTACAATCTCCTATAGTATAGCTGTTGTCAGGATACATTTCAGCCCATTCAGCATGCCAACCATCAAGGGTGCTTAAATGTATTGATGCATTCATTGAAGCACTCATTCCAGATGTTCCAGAAGCCTCATTTGGTCTTTTTGGAGTATTCAACCATACATCTGAACCCTGTTTTAACATTTTACTTAATTTTAATTCATATCCTGTTAATATGGCAGTTCCCTTTAAATTCCTTGTTTTTGAAATAATCCAATTAAATGTTATTTGAGAATTTGTATCATTTGGATGTGGTTTTCCTGCCCAAATTACTTGTAATTTTTTATCATCAAGAAGCTTTTTTAATTTATCCTCATCATGCAGTAAAAGGTTTGGTCTTTTATATTCTGTAAATCGCCTTGCCCATACAACAGTCATTATATCTGGGTCCAATATTTTTCCTGTCTGGTCTGCAACTTCTTCAAATAATAGTTCTTTTAATTCCCTTTTTCTGTCTCTTAATTTATCATAATCATAATTTTTTGCAGCATTTCTTATAATTGGGTCTTGCCAGTAGTTTTTGTCTTGGGCATTTGTTATATATGTTATTTCGCATTTATCCTTAATAAAATCCCACATGTTATTTGTCGTTTCATTATGTAATTTTGAAACAGCATTTGCTTTTTTTGACATCCTTAACGCCGCCACAGTTAAATTAAAAGGAGCTCCACCTAATTTTTTAGCAACAGTTATATCTACTCCACTAAAAAATCCCATTTTATTTAATAAATTTATATCATGAACTTCATTTCCTGCTGATACTGGTGTATGGGTAGTAAAAACGAGATGATTTTTAACATAATCCAATCCATATTCTTCAATCATTTTAAACCCTAATGGCAATGATTGTGCCTCATTAATATGGTATATATCAATGTTTTCACATTTTTGCATCACTTTATATCCTGCCACACCTAAAACTATTTCCTGTGCAATATGGGTCAAATTATTGCCATCATATAATTTATGAGATATTGTTCGCGATAAATAATAATTTTCGGGTATATCTGTTGTTAAAAAATATATTGGACAAGTTTCAAAAATATCGCTATTTAATTTATATACTTTTACCCATACTGTGGAACCATATATATTTACAGAAACTTTTAAATCAATATCTTCTAAAAATTCATAATATTTTCTAACATAATGAACATTCATTTGTCCTTCTTTATCCCTTATCTGGTCATAATATCCATAACTCCATAGCATGGATACTCCAACAAGAGGTAGATTTAAATTATATGCGGACCTAAAATGAGAGCCCGCCAAATATCCTAATCCTCCTGCATAATTTTTTAACATTTGGTCAATTCCAAATTCCATACAAAAATATGCTGTATTTTTCATAATTACACCACCTTAACCAGACTATATGCCGAGAACTTGCATCCTCATATCTCTAATCGCCATATTATATTTAATATATTTAATATCTGACCCTAATGGTTATAATATTTATAATAACCATATATTATATTTTTACCGTTATTATAGTCTTGCTGTTATTATTGTTATTGGATTTTTTGCAATCATCATGTGCCCAGCCCCTATCTTTTTACCAACACTCACAGAAATATTCAGGAGCTCCGTGTCATATTTTTTGTTATCCAGTATATTTATTATTTTAACTGCATTATCTATAACAATGGTATTTGACACAATATGTCCTATATTTTTTTCAGACAATATATTAAGAATTTTTTCAATATTTTTTGTGCCTCCAATAAATGCTTTATTAAAATCTAAATTTAATAATATATTTTCTGCGTCTTCATTTATGATTTCACAGTTTTTAATATTAAATCTCTCTAAATTTTTTTTAGTGGTATTTATGGCATTATCTGAACCATCAATAGCATAAACAAACTTACATCTCTTTGCTATTTCAACAGTCATGCCCCCACTACCGCACCCTATGTCTACAACAACATCATTTGGTTTCAATTGTAATTTTCCGATACTAACTGCTCTTATTTCTTCTTTTGTTATGGGGACCCCGTCCATCCTAAAAAAATCATTATCTTTTATCATTTTATATCTACTCATCATCATTAAACAATATTAAAAAAATATATATAGTTTAGAAATATAGTTAAGAATATAGTTAATAACTCATTCAGTAAAATACTATTTTAATAATATTTATAATTATATAATGCATCATATCAAGGTGGATATATGACAGATAATTTAACAGATTTACCAGGAGTAGGTCCTTCAACCGCTGAAAAATTAATAGAAGGCGGATACATAGATTTTATGAAAATTGCCACTGCCACAATAGGTGAACTTGTAGATATCGAAGGAATTAGTGAGAAAGCCGCGGCAAAAATGATAATGGGAGCTCGGGATTTATGCGACTTAGGATTTAAAAGTGGTGTAGATTTATTAAATCAAAGAAAAAGTGTATGGAGGTTATCAACAGGGAGCTCCGAATTAGATGATGTATTGGCAGGAGGATTAGAAAGTCAATCCATAACAGAATTTGCAGGATTATTTGGTTGTGGAAAAACACAGGTGGCACATCAAGCTTGTGTAAATCTCCAATCAAGAGAAAATATTTTCGCAGACGAAGAACATATCTCAGAAGAAGAAATTGAAAATGCAAAAGCCGTATATATTGATACAGAAGGAACTTTTAGACCTGAAAGAATAATACAGATGGCCGAGGCCATGGGGATTGATGGAAATAAAGTTTTAGACAATACATTTGTAGCTAGGGCATATAATTCCGATATGCAGATGCTTTTTGCTGAAAAAGTAGAAGAATTGATAAAAGATGGAGAAAACATTAAATTAGTAATTGTTGATTCATTGACAAGCACATTTAGAAATGAATACACCGGTAGAGGAAAATTATCCGAAAGACAGCAAAAATTAGGTAGGCATATGTCTGTTTTAAATAAATTGGCTGACCTACACAACTGTATTGTAATGATAACAAACCAAGTTTCCGCAAAACCTGATGCCTTCTTTGGAATTCAAGAACAAGCTATTGGAGGAAATATTGTAGGGCATGCCGCAACATTTAGGTTCTTTTTAAGAAAAGGAAAAGGAGATAAAAGAGTTGCTAAATTATATGATTCCCCACATTTACCAGATGCAGAGGCAATATTTAGAATTACAGAAAAAGGTATTCATGATTAAGCGGAGAATAGGAGCTCCCAAAATAAAAATAAAACTAATAAAATAAAAATATAAGAAAGTAATATTATTTCTTTCTTATATCCCTTAAACTTCTTTTTTTAATAAATAACGGTGTTCTTTCAACTTCCAACCCGTCATTAGTTGGATAACATTCCGAAATATAGGCCGAGAATTTTATATCATAATTTATATTTTTTAATTCGTCCAGTAATTCATCCAAAGAATATGGATTTAAATATAAATTGTTATTTTTAATTTCAAATGGCAAATCATTATCTTTTAAAATATCCAATACATCATTTATTTCCTCATTATTTCTAAATACTATTATTCCTTTTAATAATAGTCCTTCCTCTGTAATCATCTCGTAATCTTTTGCTATGTTTTTAGCACGATTAATAAGTCGGTTTTTCATTTGTATGCCGTCCTTTAATGCAGACGGGCAGTAATGAATGATTAATTTATTATTTTTATTATTTTTAAAATGATTTATAGCGTTTTGAGCTGTTTCCTCACTTCCTACAATTGCAGAAGAATATTCATTTTTTTCTTTAAATCCTAATTTTATTAATTTTTCGTAGTTTGTTTCTGAATACTCCAATTCATTGAGATTTAAAAATTTTACTCCAATATTATTTAATTTTTCTGCTAAATTTATTATCTTTAATTCACTATTTGGTATAGCGGGGAGCTCCACTCCAACATCACAAATATATTTCATACATAATTTTAAAATATCTATATCTTTATTAGTTATCTCTTTATTATTTAGGTTTGTAAAATGAATTCTAATTTCATCTAGTCCACTATCTTTTAGGGCTTTTAATTTATTTTCGTCAATATATTTTGGTGTGGTGTATAAATGAGCATGAAAATTATTATTTCCGAATTCATTTTTTAATGCCTTTAAATATTCGCAGGTTCGAGTTATATTTTTTAAGGGAGCTCCCCCAGTAATTCCGACACCTTTACTACCGCATATTTTTGCCTCTTCAATTGCCTCCTCTATCGAACTAATTCTTTTTTCATTGGCATAAATTACATCTTTTTCTTTTCTATTCTCTGAAACTGGGCAGTAAAAACAGTTTTCACCACATAATCCAGTAATAAATAATACTAATTTTTCCCCCTTTATACAATATTGGCATCCTGTTGGGAGTTTTTTAATATTACTAAAAAGATAGGTTTCTAATTCATTTGTTTCCATGTTATTACCTTTATTTATTATCTTTAAAAATATAAATTATTATTAAGTATATTCATTATTGTAAATTTTATATAAATTAGTATAAAAGAATATAAAAAAATAAAAATATAAAATATAATTCTAAGATATAAAAATAATTAATATTTAATTGCTATTTAAATATTCCTCTATTTTTTCAGCAATTGATTCATAAGTCCATTTTAATTTATTTTCATCTCTTTCAAGAAGCGTAGTTCTAAATCCGTTTAATTCAGAGTTAAATGAGGACATAGGAACCACACAAATACCAGAGGATGCCAATAAATTATAAACAAACTTCCTATCGTGTTTATGACCTTTTGAAACATTTTCAATGTATTTTTGTAATTCTTTATTTTCTATTTTTAAACTTTGGCTGTTATTTAATTTGTCCTCCTCAAATACCACAGTAGAATAAAATGCCCCATTAGTTTTATTTATCGTAATTCCATCAATTTTATTTAATTTATTATATGCAAAGTTTGACGCCTTTTCATAGTAATTATTTCGCTCTTTTAAATATTGTTTGAATTTAGGAGCTCCCATTATTTCGGGTATTACCTTTTGAGGTAGCGTAGTGGAGCATACCTCCACCATCTTAAATTTAACTATTCCGTCAATATATCTTTTAAATAATGGGTCTTTATCGTAGTTATATGTCTCCATCCAACCACATCGAGCCCCGGGCCAGGGTAATTCTTTGGATATTCCTTTTAAAGATATTCCGCAAACATCATCAATTACTTCCGATAAATTCGTATGTTTTTTACCATTATAAACTAAATTATGGTATATTTCATCACATAATATAAATAAATCATATTCATTTGCCAAATCAACTATTTCGTCAAGGGTTTTCTTTGAATAAACTGCACCAGTAGGATTTCCAGGGTTTATAATTAATATTCCTGATACTGTGGGGTTGTATTTTACTTTATTTGTCAAATCATCTATATCGGGATTCCAGTT
Organism: Methanococcus aeolicus Nankai-3; assembly: GCF_000017185.1. Classification (NCBI taxonomy): domain Archaea; kingdom Methanobacteriati; phylum Methanobacteriota; class Methanococci; order Methanococcales; family Methanococcaceae; genus Methanococcus; species Methanococcus aeolicus. Next base: position 1,007,087 of record NC_009635.1, read on the forward strand.
GTCATTTTCGTCCATCCGATACATAAGTGGGTGGCATCGTGAATGTAGCCCTTCTGCGGAGGAGTGGGTAGGATATGCAGGAGATGGCCCTATTACTCTGGATTCCTTTTTTAAAAGTCCGTATATTTTTGTAATTGCTTCACCCAATCCATTAAAAAATAAAATATCCTCGGGTGTGATTTGTGCCCCATTTTTTCTATTGGTTTCATCGGCTATGAATTCCCTGGTTTCCAACAATCCTTTTGTTGGGCAATATCCATAAGAATAATCATCCATTAATGTATTTGCTATTATTTCTTTCATCCATTCTGGAATTTTTTCCCCCTTTATTATTGGGTCCCCAATATTCTCCCAGGTAATATTTATTCCGTGTTTTTCCACCGTTTTAGCAACCTCTGTGATTTCTCTTATTTCGTAGGTTAATTCATTTGCTCCTTCGTGGGTTATATCTGTTCTCATTGTACCTCTCGTGAAAATTAATAAAATAATAAGAATAATAATAAAATATAATTAATATAAAATTTGATAATTAATATAATAATAGAATAAATATATATTTATAGGGCTGTATTTTATTATCTTATTTTTATATATTTTAGATTATTTGCAATTTATCTAATAAAAGACCGTTATAGTATATAATATTTTCCATAACTTAATAATATAGGGCTGTATTTTAAAATATGGCATGTTTTAAAACTATTTTGGCGATGCGAATTATTCATATTTATTAAATAAATGATAACTTTAATATATAAAAATAAATAAAGGCATTATATCATTATATACGATTTTATAGTCAATCTTCGAACTATTTCACAATATACCATATAAATAAAACTGTATTATATAATATGTCTTATCGCACTTAATTATTTGGACAAATACGGAACAGTTTTTGAACTTACTATATTTATGTATTTTTATAATTTAAAAAGGGAAATTATGACAAATTTATCGGAAATTCATTTAAAAAACTTCAAATCATTTAAAAATGTTAAATTAAAAATACCATCTGGATTTACTGCAATATTGGGTCCAAATGGTTCAGGAAAATCAAATATAATTGATGGAATTTGTTTTGTTCTGGGAAAAACTTCTGCAAAATCCCTTAGGGCTGGGCGGTTTAATGAGTTAATTACATACCATAAAAACAAACGGGCAGATTATGCCGAAGTATCTTTGTTTTTTGATAACTCGGACAGAAAAATACCAATAGACTCCGATAAAATTGGAATATCGCGAAAAGTAAAATTAAAAGGGGATAATAATTATTATTTAATCTGGTATGAGGAAAATAAAGATAATAAGAGGGTAGAAAAACGGAAAAAAATCAAAAAATCAACCGTAATAGATATATTTAATAAAATGTCATTATGCGGAGAAGGATTAAATATTATACTCCAAGGAGACCTTATAAGATTAATAGAGATGTCCCCACGGGAAAGGAGAAAAACCATAGATGAGATAAGCGGTATTGCCGAATACGATGAAAAAAAGGAAAAGGCATTGCGAGAATTGGAAAACGCACGAGAATATATTGATAAAATAGATATTAGAGTAAATGAAGTAAGGGCAAATCTTGAAAAACTTAAAAAAGAAAAAGAAGATGCCAAAAAATATGTAAAATTAAGCGAAGAATTAAAATCTGCAAAATATATGCTAACCACTAAAAAAATAACAATATTAAAAGAGGCAATCAAAAATACTAACGAAAATATAACAATTATAAAAGAATTAAAAGATAAATTCAATAATGATATACAAAATATAAACAACAATATAGTAGATTTAAAAAATAAACTTGAAAATATTATATCGGAATTAAAGGAAAAAGGAAATGAGGAAGTCATGGAGCTCCACAAGTCCATAAAGGAATTGGAAGTAAATATAGATAACGATAAAAATCAATTAAATAATGGATTAATTGATTTAAAAAATTCAAAAAATCAAATGGAAACCAAAAAAAATGAATTGTTAGAAACCAAAGGTAAAATAGAGAGCATACGAAAGGAAACTATGGATAAGGAGAAGGAAATAAATGATATAATTAAAACGATAAAACAGTTGGAGGGGGAAAGGAGCTCCCTTAAATCGTCAATGGAAAAAAGTGAAACACATATAAATATATTAAATCAGCAGGAAAGAAAACTTTCAGAGCGATTAAATGGATATCAAAAGGAATTGCATGAATTACGAACAGAAATGAATAAAATAAATAATAAAATAAATAATAAAAATTTTGAAATAAATAAAAATAATGAAATAATAAGGCAATTAAAAGAGGAATTGAATTCAATTAATAAAAATAGCGAAGATACAAAAGAATTATACAAAGAGCTGGAAGATGTGGGAGTAGAATTACAATATTCTAAACAACGATTAAAAAAATTGGATGATGAAAAAAAGGAGCTCCAAAGAAGTAGAGATTTATACTATTCAGAATATGCAAAGGAAAATGCAAAGATTAAGGCATTAAAAGAAATGAAAAAATTCAATGTAAATAGCACAATACAAAATATATTGGATGCAAAACTACCAGGAGTTATAGATATTGCTGGAAATCTTGGAAAAACTAAAAACGAATATAAAACAGCAATAGAAATAGCAGGAGGAGGACGATTAAACAATATTGTTGTTAAAAGAATGGACGATGGAGCACGGGCAATAAACTACCTAAAAAAGAACAATTTGGGAAGGGCCACATTTTTACCATTGGATAGAATAAGAGGATATGAGCCAAAACACATAAAGGGAGACGGTGTAATCGGTAGAGCGGTAGATTTGGTAGAATTTAAAGAGGAATATAGAACATTATTTAACTATATATTTGGGAGCTCCATCATTGTAGAAAATCTAAATATAGCAAAAGAATTATCAAAAATCCATAAAGTGCGGTTTGTATCTCTTGATGGCGATGTAGTGGAGGCTTCTGGTGCTATGGTAGGGGGAAGTGTAAGGAGAACCTCAAATATACAGGTGGATATTGATACCACCAAATTAGAAAAACTTTCAACTAAATTAAAAGAAATAGAATATAAATTAAACGGAAATGGCGAAGACGAAAAAGAAGAGGGAATAAATAAAAAAATAGAAAATTTAAACAGAAAAATAAACGGATATTCAATTAAAAAAATGGAAATAGAAAATAAATTAAAATTAATAAAGGAAAATGAAAATAGAAAGCTCGATATTAGTAAAAATAACAGCAAAAAAATAAAAGAAATGCAATTAATAAATAATAAATTAAATGATGAATTGGATGAATTAGAGATTATACAGGATGAATTAGAAAGCAAAATAAACAAACTTGAAGAAAATATAAATTCAGCAATGTCAACAAGAGAAAGGATATTAAAAGAATTAAAATCTTATGAAGATTCTTCAATGATAAAAAGAATTAGAGAAATTGAAAGCAAAATCGAAAAATTAACAAAAGAAAAGGATACAACCGAAAATGATACTAAAAGAAATGCTGTTCTTATAAAGGAAGTTCTTATTCCGAAAATATCCGAAACTATGGCGAAAATAAAAGAGTTAGAGGAAAAAAACAAATTAATTGAACAGAATATTAAATTCTACAAATCAAATATTGAGAAAACCGTAAAACAATTGAGAGAAAAACAGGACAGATATATAGAATTAACAAAAGATTTAAAGGAATTAACAGAAAAAAAGGAAAAATACGAACAAGAAATAGAAAACAATAATAATACCAAAAGGGAGTTGGAAGAAAAAATAAATAACATAAACAGTGAAATAAACAGTCTTTTAATAGATAAAACAAAATATGAAACGCTTTTGGAAGAGGAAGAGAAAAAATTATATTTATGTGAGAAGGTAGAGGAGCTCCCAGACGAAATATACAATAAATTAAATGAAATGAACGATACAGAGTTAGAGCAACTAACTATAAAATTAGATAATAGCATAAAACGGCTTGAACCGATAAATATGAGGGCAATAGAGGATTATGAATATATTGAACAAAGATACAATGAATTATTTGATAAAAGAAAAGAATATGAACAGGACGAGAAAAAATACATTCAATTAATTGAGGAAGTGGAGAAACGGAAAAAAGAAGTATTTTTAGATGTTTATGAGAAGGTAGCTAAAAATTATGAAGAAATGTATAAAAATATAGGGGGCACTGGAAAATTAAGTTTAGAAAATCCCGATAATCCATTTGAAGGAGGACTATTAATTGATGCTTCACCGCGGGGCAAATCCCTTCAAACCTTAGATGTAATGAGCGGAGGGGAAAAATCACTTACAGCTTTGGCGTTTTTATTTGCCATACAGAGATTAACTCCTGCACCGTTTTATGTTCTTGATGAGGTTGATGCTGCACTAGATACAAAAAATGCAGGATTAATTGGGGAAATGGTTGCAAATGCTTCCAAAGAATCTCAATTTGTAGTTATATCCCATAGAGAACAGATGATAGCCAAAGCTAATACGCTGTATGGTGTTTATATGGAAGATGGATTGAGTAAAATTGTAGGTGTGAAATTATAAATATATGATAATTTAATATTATTAATATATAATTAACACTTTTTTAAAATTTAATTTTTTTAAAAAATATTTACATTTGTTTATTTTCTACAATTCTATTAATTTATTTAAATATATAAAATAAAAAAAAGAAAACTAATATATAATAATAATTCAAAAACAGAAGATATAAAAATTAAAAATTCACGGTGAAAACATATATAAAATCAAAGATTTTATATTTTTTCACTTAAAAAGATAAAGAGCGTGAAAAAATGGCAGTGCATCCTATTGATTTTAGATATGGTTCAAAAGAAATGAAAGAAGTTTGGGAAGAAGAAACAAAACTTCAAAAAATGCTTGAAGTTGAGGCAGCTATTGCAATGGCACAGGGAGAATTAGGTATAATTCCTATGGAAGCTGCTGAGGAAATAAATAGAAAGGCGTCAACAAAATTTGTAAGCCTTGAAAGAGCAAAAGAGATTGAAATGGAAACCAGACACGATATAGTATCAATGGTTAAGGCTTTTGCGGAAGTTTGTGATAATGGTGCAGGAGAATATATCCATTTTGGAGCTACTTCAAATGATATAGTGGATACATCCCAATCACTTCAATTTAAAGATGCTGTAAAAATATTGTTAGAAAAATTAGAGACATTAAAAGGGGAGCTCCTTGCAAAAGCAGAGGAACACAAAACAACAGTATGTATAGGTAGAACACATGGACAGCATGCCATACCTACAACATACGGAATGAAATTCGCATTATGGGCTTCGGAGCTCCAAAGACATATTGACAGATTAAACAGCTGTAAAGATAGATTATGTGTTTCCATGATTACGGGAGCCGTTGGAACTATGGCGGCTCTCGGAGAAAATGGAATGACAATTCATAAAAGAGTAGGGGAGCTCCTTGGTTTAACTCCTGTTTTAATCTCCAATCAAGTAATCCAAAGAGATAGACACGGGGAATTTATGGCAATTCTCGCCTTAATTGCTCAAACACTCAATAAAATAGGTATAACTGTAAGAAGCATGCAAAGAACAGAAATTAAAGAATTGGAAGAAGAATTCGATGCTTCAAAACAAACTGGGAGCTCCACGATGCCACACAAAAGAAATCCTATTACATTTGAGCAAATTTGCGGTTTATCCAGAGTTGTAAAGGCTAATGCACTTGGAGAGTTTGACAACATTCCATTGTGGGAAGAAAGAGATTTAACAAATTCCTCAGCTGAAAGATGTTTATTCCCTGAATCCTGTGTATTGTTAGACCATATATTAAATTTATCAATAAAAGGAATGAGAAAATTAACAGTGAATCTCCAAAATGTTCAAAGAAACCTTGAAGCTACAAACGGGCTTATTATGGCAGAAAGAGCTATGATTACTTTGGCAAATAAAGGAATGGGAAGACAGACCGCCTATGGTGTTGTTAGAGTTTGTGCTATGAAGTCATTTGAGGAAAACAGACATTTAAAAGAAGTGTTAATGGAAGATGCCGAAGTAATGAAGTTTATGAATAAAGAAGAACTTGACAGCTTATTTGATTATTCAACATACATAGGATTAGCCCCTGAAATTGTTGAAAATGTGATTAATGAATTAAAAAATAAATAAAAATAATAAAAAATGATATTATGGACTGGATAAAAGAATATTTACATATTCTCCAATGTCCTTTTTGTGGGGGAGATTTGGGGCTTCAAAATAATAAATTAATTTGTAAAAATTGTAATAAAAAATATCCGATAAAAGATAACATACCAATATTTTTAGAAGATGATATTTTATGAGATGCTTTTTAGCCATTGAATTAACAGATAAATTAAAAGAAAAAATTGGAGAATTACAAAACAATTTTAAAATAAATGGCATTAAGTCGGTAGAAAAAGAAAATTTACATATTACGGTTAAATTTTTAGGAGATATTGATGATGATAAGCTGGAAAAAATAAAACTCGTTGATTTATCTATCAATCCAGTTAACACACCAATTAAAGAAGTGGGAGTATTTCCCAATGAAAATTATATAAAAATTATTTGGGTAGGAGCTCCCAAATTAACAAACACACTAAAAGAAATTGACGAGAAAATTTCAGAACTTGGCTTTAAAAAAGAAAGAAGCTATATTCCCCATATCACAATTGGGAGAGTAAAATTTATTAAAGATAAAAACCATTTAAAAGAAAAAATTGAAAAATATAAAAATATTAAATTTGATAATTTAGAAGTTAAAAATATTGTTTTAATTGGTAGCCAATTAACGGAAAAAGGACCGATTTATACAACAATTAAAAAATGGTAATACAGGAGTGCATTTTAATATATTTAGTTATAATAAGCGATGCCATCTAAAATATTCCAGACGCCTAAATTCTAAAATATCTATGTAATTATCTACAAAGATATTATTATCTAAAACCGGTTTCAACTGTTCAGTTAAGCAAAAATAATTATCATCTATTTTAAAATATTTTCCTTCTGTTTTTATTAAAAATTTTATAGGATTTTCTTTTGCTAATTTTACATATTCCCATTTACTCCATTTTTTAAAATTTTTAGTTTTTTCATGTCGTTCCATATCTAAAGAATTCTCCGGATTATTGTAAAATTCTTTGAAACTTTTGTAAATATCCTCTTCATCACATTTTAAAGATATGTTATTATCTCTTATAAATGATTTTAAAATAGGAATTTTATAGGTTTTCGTCATTCGTGTTTGTTCCACCATATTTAAAAAATCTCCTGCAATATTCTGGACTTCTTTTTCTTCCCCATGGAGCTCCCCAAATTTATCTAAAAAACCTAAATAATTTCTAAATATATTGATTTTACAATTACTCCTGATTTTTTGATATAGATTATCATCCATGTACTTAAACATTTCGACCCTATTTGGTTTACGCCCCAAATGTTTTTTTACTCTTTGATATTCACGATATACTACCTTTAATGTTTCATAATAATCCTCCCCCATATTAACCATCCTCGATTACTTCTTTTAAAATAAGTTTTTTTGAAAATCCCCCTCTTTCTTTGAATTTTTTATTTTTTATTTCTTTAACTTCATTAAGAGAAATCCCATAATATGTCCCAATAGCTTCGCAAACTTCTAAAATATCTGCTAACTCCTCAGAAGATGGATTTTCTTTAAACTCTTCAATTTCTTCTATTAATTTATCATATAATCGGCCCATATATTCGTTATCCTCTGCAATATAAACCATTGGATTATGGCCGCTTTTTTCAATAATTTTTGGAATTTTATCTCTTACAAGTTTGTCATATATGGTTTTTTTCATACTAATTCCCCCTCTTGAAAATTATAATGCTAATCCCAATTTCTATCAAACATATAATTATACAATATTACGGCAAATACTGTAAGATGGCATAGAATATTAGAGAACCTCCGTTTCGAACGCCCAATAATTATTGTTGTTTTAAATTATGATAAAAATCCCTTGAAGCTTCAAAAATCTTTATACACCTATCCCCAAACCTTTCAATATCTTTTAAAAACATTCCAAATTGAATATAATAAGAAATATATTTTGATTCGCATCCTTTTTCTGAAATTTTTTCTAAAATTGTATCTATTGTTTTATGGAGCTCCCCCTCCAACTCATAAATTTTATAGTTTGAAGTATTATTTCTCACCCTGTCCATGGCAAGTTCAAACATTTCTGTGATTATATTGAATAGGAGCTCCACATCATCATATAGTGGTTCATCTATTTTTAAACCATTTGTAATTTCCTCCGCAATATTGGAGATATAATCCCCACATCGTTCTATATTTGCGGCTATTACCGATAATCTCATAGATTGCTCCATAGGTAAATATCTTAAACTATTCATTTTAATAGATACTCCTATTTCCTCCTCCATTCTGTTTAATCTGTAATCTTGGGCTATTACTCCTTTTGCGGTTTCTATATCATTAATTTTTAAAGATTTATATGTTTTATTTAAATTATATAAAACATTGTTTGCCATTTTTCCATATAACTCAATAATATTATTTAGTGGTTTATCCACATCATCATATAAATCAAGTTTTGATAATTTGTCCATATCTACTATGTAAGGATGCTTGATTATATCTTCATCTACTAATGGTTTTATTAATTTTGCCACATATCGCCTACTAATATTTAATTTTTCGGCTATATCGTCCTGTGTTTCTGGTTCTGTTTCAATTATTATTTTTATAATTGCTACTAATGTTGCATCCTTTCCCCTAAGCATTTTATCTCCTATTATATTTTAATTATTTCATTATTTGTATTATTTATTTCATTTATTGTGTCATTTATCTATTATGTTGTTATGTTATTTATATATTTTTAATTTTTATTTTCCTCTGTTGTATGATTTCATTACTTCCTCTTTTAATATGGAAACTATTTTATTTTTATATTCTAAAAATTCGGGACTAGTTCTTTTTCGCGGTCTATCAATATCAATATTTACAATATCTTTTATTTTCCCCGGTCTCGCCGACATAATTATAACTCTATCAGACAAATAAACAGCCTCCTCAACACTATGAGTAATAAAAACAACCGTTTTTTTATCTTTTTCCCATATTTTTAATAACTCATTTTGTAATATTACTCTGGTTTGAGTATCCAGAGCTCCAAAAGGTTCGTCCATCAAAACAATTTTTGGGTCATTTGCAAGAGTTCGAGCTATTGCCACTCTTTGTTGCATACCTCCACTTAATTCATATGGATAAGAATTTTCAAACTCCTCCAAACCTATCAATTTTATAAAATTTTTTGCTATTTTATTTCTTTCCTCTTTTTTCATGCCTTTTATTTCTAATCCTAATGCTACATTGCCCAATACGGTTTTCCACGGCAATAGCGTATATTGCTGAAATACCATTCCCCTTTCTGCGTCTGGTTTTTCTATTTTATTTCCTTCAAGAATTAATGTTCCAGAAGTTGGTTTTTCAAGCCCTGCAATCATTCTTAATAATGTGGATTTTCCGCAACCACTAGGTCCCACAATGGATAAAAACTCATTGCTATTCACAGAAAAATTTACATCTTCAACGGCAACTACTTCCTTTCGTTCGGTAATAAATTTTTTACCAACATTTCGGAGCTCCAACACAGCAGTCATAAAAACACCCAATATATTATTTTATATTATTTTCATATTTCATTATTATTTTATTTTTTATCATTTCATCATTACTTTCCATTTAAAATATTTATCCTCGATATATCTTAATACTTTATCAAGTGTTAAACCAATCAATCCTATTATAATCATAGATGCCACTACAATATCCATTCTACTTAACATATATGCATACATAATCAAATATCCAAGCCCTGCATCACTACCAGGCAACATCTCCGCCGCTACAACACACATCCAAGCTATGCCAGCCCCAATTCTTAAACCTGTTAATATACTTGGAGAAGAAGCCGGTATTATTATTTTTAAAAGTATGTCTTTTTGTTTTGCCCCTAAGGTTTGAGCTGAATCTATTAATATAGTTGGAACTCCTTTCACGCCTGCTATTGTATTTATTAATATCGGAAAAAATGCCCCAATAAATATAATAAACAACATCGAAGTCTCCCCTATTCCAAACCAAGCCAATGCCAATGGAACCCATGCAAGTGGTGGTATAGGTCTTAAAAGTTCTATTCCTGCATCAAAAAAATCCCTAATTGTTGAAAAATACCCCATTGATATACCAATAGGAACTGCAACAAGTCCTGCAATAAGAAATCCAGATACTACTCTTTTTATACTAATTATCGTATTATCCATTAAATTTATTCCCGTTCCAAGTATCGGCTGTTGTGGTGCCAACAATACCGACAAAACAGACTCAACCCTTGGTAAAATGATGGGATTATTTAACCATATTGCAATAATTTCCCAAAATATAATTCCAAGTAGTGGCAAAGATATATTTTTTAAGATTTTCATTAATATCTTCCTCTATATTAATGTGTTGATTATAATTTTTTTTAATATAAATATAAAATAATAATTATAATAAGATAGTATATTATAATATAAGATAATATAAGGTAATATAAGGTAATATAATACTATAATTATATAAAATATTATCTTATAAAACAAAAATAAGAATAAAATAATTAATAATAAAATAAAAATAAAAAATGGACTAAAAGATATGATTATATTGTTAAATAATATCTATCCTTTGGATTTGTATATATCGACAATACAAACATTGTAGTTGCTTTGTCAAGTTCTTTTAATGAATTTCCTTCTATAACATATACCCCATTGCTTTTTGATATTGTAGCCGTGCTGTTGCTTTTTGTTATTTTCACAATCATTGTTATCTTACTGTTTTTAATTTTATCAATTTCAGATTGGTTGGTAAATACAGAGCTATCCACTATCTGCATATTATTTTTTACAAATGAATTGTAAAATTTCAATTTTGAAACCAAATCTATAATTGAAACTCCCCCATCATTTTGCGAAATATTTGGGTCATATTCTATATATATTATTTTATTATTATTGTAATCGTTTTTTATGTCTTCAATATTTGTATTTACTAATTTTGTAGTTAGTGCCTCCCCCACTGTGGTTCGGAGCTCCAACTGAATAGACTGATTATTCACATCGACAAATATTGTATTTTTGTCCCCATAATCATATAGTGTGCTTTTCTTTTCTACACACGCTGCCATACTACCAATTAAAATAATTGATAATATTAATAACGATATTTTTTTTATTCCATTCATTTCATCACACGAATTTTTTAATTATAAAATGATTAATTTATTGTTTATTTATTATATCTACTATTTTTATAAACATCTCATCGTCTATATCTTCCCCGCCTTCTCTGGTGGTTTTTACTTTTTTAACTAAATCCCATATTCTATCTTTTGGAACTTCTAAGCCAAGCTCTTTTAATTTTGATTCGACTGCACTACAACCAGAATGTTTTCCCAATACAATTTCTCGTTTTTGCCCGATTCTTTCCGGCAAAAATGGTTCATAAGTTAGTGGATTTTCAATTACTGCATCAACATGAATTCCGCTTTCATGATAAAATACTTTATCCCCTACTATCGGCTTATTTACTGGTATTTTTATCCCCGAATAGTTTTCAACCATTGTCGATAATTCCTTTATTATTGAGATATTTAAATCAGTTTTTACATCATATAATACATTCATAGTTAATAGGAGCTCCTCCAAAGGTGCATTTCCAGCTCTTTCCCCAATTCCATTTACTGTGGTAGATGCTGCTTTTGCACCACCCAATAGTCCATAAATAGAATTTATTACGGCAAGTCCAAAATCATTATGGCAATGAACTCCAATATGTGCCTTTTTTAAATTATTGCTAAGTTCTGAACATATATATTGTATGGATTGTGGTGTTCCACAGCCCGTAGTATCTGCTATATGAACCCTATCTGCTCCGTGTTCCTCTGCATTTTTATGAATTCTTACAAGGTCCTCAATTGGTGTCCTTGTAGCATCTTCAGCCGAAAAAGCTACAAATAGCCCGTGGTCTTTTGCATATTCCACTGCCTTCATTCCCATCTCTTCTACTTCCTCGATGCTTTTATGAAGTTTATATTTTAAATGAAGAGGAGAAGCTGCTATAAATGTAATAATCCCATCTACATCACAGGATAATGCCTTATCAATATCTCCTTGTAGTGCCCGAGATAACGCCAATATTTCAGCGTTTAGTCCTTCGTTTGCTATTTTTTTTACATTTTCTATTTCTGATTTAGATACGGCTGGAAAACCTGCTTCAATCTGCTTTACCCCCAATTCATCTAATTTTTTAGCAATATCCAATTTTTGTTCCATTGAAAAACAAACTCCCGGAGTTTGCTCCCCATCTCTAAGTGTAGTATCATAAATATAGCAATCCTCCAAATTCAACTTTGGATTATATTGACAAACTTCTTTCCAATTCATGTAATTTCACCAGTAAATAGTATAGTAATAAAATATAATTTATAATAATTTATAATAGTAATATATAATAATATAAATATATATGGCAATAGTAATTATTATTTAACTATAAAACTCTGTTATTTATGGTTGAGCATATAAATTATAAAATAGGGAGCTCCGGAGCTCCCTTATATTTTGGATTTTGACCAACACCATATAATTATAATATGATAAATAAAATATGCCGTGGCATTATTTTATTGATTAACTTCTAAAAAATAAACCCTATCCTTTGCCCTTAATTTTTTAATAATCTCTCCATTTTCAACCACTTTTCCCACAATATTTGTTCCCTCAAACGATTCTCCCGTAGGTCCAAATTTATCGTTGGAGCTCAACCTGATACCAATATATCCCTTATATCTTTTTGCCATGTTTGTAATAGCAATAACTCCTTCGGGACATCCTGTTTCTTCATTTGGTATGTTTTCAGGCAATAGTCCTTTTGCATATTCTTCATTTTTATCAAACATTACCATATCTCCATGTTTGAAATTAATAGGAAGAGAACCAACTTTCTGAGTTGTCAAACCCGTCATTTTTCTGAAATACCATGCGGACACTGGTGCCTTTTCATCATATATTTCTATTTTAATTATTTTATTTTCTGGAATTCCTTTTGTAATTACTTCTTTTGATTTCAATATATCCATTGTATATTTTGGAGTTTGTTCTATAATTATATCGTTGGGGGCTCCCTCCATAGTATGATTAATACCATATTTCTCAAATAATTTCTTTGCTTCCTCGTTGGTTTTTCCTATTACTGTTAATCTCTCAGGAGTGGATATTGTTGTAATAATTCCGCCCTCTGAAAAATCAAGGAGCTCCATTCCTTTTGTAATTTTTCCAACTGCTGTATGAGATAAAGAGGAGGTTCTATTTTCTTTATATACAAATACCTTACCGATACCTTCTCCAATGTTCCTAACTGTTATGGTTCCCCTATCTCTATCTTTAAGATTTTCCTCATCCATTTTTAAGGTCTGCAATCTACAATCTGCTATATATGTGTTTGTATGTTCTGAAGCCTCAATATATCCACTTTCCATAATTGCCAGAACATGCTCAACAGCTTTTGAAGGTCCCTCCAATTCTGCCTCACAATATGTAAATATTTTCCAATCATCTTCTAATTTTGTATTTAAATCTGTTGTCAATAGGTAGTCAATTTTTTCTCTTGACTCCATTATTGGTTCTATGGATATTATTTTATCCTCAGTAGTTAATTTAGGCAATATTCTTTTTCCACCAATTAACTCCCCAATTTTTGGATTTCTCAATCCTTGGGCTTCTGTTGCATCTTTTTTAATAAATATAAGATGTCCTTCTGTTTTATCAAATCCCGAAATACTTAATGCCACATCATATTTTTTAAATTTATATGGTTCCTTTACAACATCCAAATCAATTGTAATGGCCCCAAATGCCACATCCAATGGACTTTTCCACCTTAGGTTTTTACCCTCCAATAATGAATAATTTTTATTCCAAAAATCAACTGATTCATTATTTTCAGTTATTCCTACAATCATAACTCCTTTTGTGGTGGTTATCTTGTATTTTTTTGATTCTTTTTCGGTTTCTTTTTTTATACCTCGTATAATGGCAATATTTGAGTTTTCCAAGTGTGGCTCATTTTCAATTACCTCCTTTAATACATCCCCTGATTTTATATTTCCATTAACTAATACTTTTGCCATGTTATCACGCCCTACTATGATATATTTATATATGAGGATTATATATAAAATAATATAAAATAATAATTAAATGAAATAATAATTATTATATGCTATTATAATTTTAGATTTATAAATAGATATTCTTTTTTAATATTTGGTTATTCGTTATAGAATTATACGATTATAAATTTCATAGTATTATCCAATATTAACTAATATTTATAGTATGTTCGAAAAGCCTTACAGTAAAACTTAGAGGTAAAAACTTTTTGTTTTTACTACTTCGGTAATTAGTAAATCTTTGATTTACTTAACTTTGGTTTGGCAATTTATTTACCCGACCTTTGGTTTAGCTAATCTATGATTAGCTTAACAAATTCCTTTGGAATTTGACTTTTCGAATGCCCTATAATCTCTATTTACATTTAAATTTATTATGGATTATAACATATAAATATAAATTATTAAATTTAAACTATGTGTGATATTATGAATAATGAAGATGTAAAAAAAATAATTGAAAAAAGATTGACCTCTAAAGCTAAAAAAATGCTTAGGGCGAAATCCCACAGTATAACTCCTGTTGTATGGGTTGGAAAAGAAGGAACTGACAAAGTAATATTGGAGGTAAAAAGACAGATTAAAGATAGGGGGCTCATTAAAATAAAAATAAGACATGGAGCATTAGACGCCGAAGACAAAACCGATATTGCTGAAAAAATAGCCAATGAAACCAATTCCGAAATAGTGAGTTTAGTTGGTAATGTGATTACATTATTTAAACCGAGAGAAGGTTGGACAAGATATAATACTACAAAACCTAAAAAAGAATACATTGAACAATTTGAGAAATTTAGAAAAGATAGATTGTTTAAAGGTAGGCGATAAACTTTTTGAACACCCATAAATAGGCAATAGAAAATAATATATATAGGTTATATAGATTATAATAAAGATTGCCCGGTTGAAGGATTTTAATATATGTCGATATATTATTTTATCCTATTTTATCTATCTATAAACACGATTAAGAGTTACAAAAATTAAAAATATAGTTAATCTTCAATCACTGCCCATAATCTGTCCTAAATTATTATATTTTTACCATTATGATAATTGGAGTTTAATAGGCAGATTATACGAAAACGGTCGAAGATTGACTATGGTATAAAAATTTTCATATTATAAAATATATGAAAAATTTAATATACATTATATAAAAGATATCTCAGGAAAGTAAAAAAAATAAAAAACAATTAAAATCTAATAACAATAAGGTGATATTTAATGGTAACTGTATTTGATGTTCCCCCAACAAAATTAATTGAAAATATTGCAGAAAAATTAAAAGAAATGAATATAGAAGAGCCTACATGGGCATCTTTTGTAAAAACAGGAACCCACAAAGAAAGACAGCCAGATAATGACGACTGGTGGTATGTAAGATGTGCAGCATTATTAAGAAAAGTATATACAAACGGACCTGTGGGTATTGAATCTTTAAGAAGTGCCTACGGAGGAAGAAAAAATAAAGGACACAAACCAGAGAAATTCGTAAAAGGTAGTGGTAATGTATTAAGAACTGCTTTAAAAGCATTGGAAAAAGCAGAGTTAATAACAAAAACCCCAGAAGGAAGAGCAATAGCTCCAAAAGGTCAGTCCTTAGCAGATAATGCTGCAAAAGAAGTTATGGATAACATGGTAAAAGAGAATCCTGCCTTATCCAAATACTAATTAACTATTTGTAGTCATATTTGGCTTAAATATAATAAATACACTACCTACCCACATATTTCTTTCCTTAGGTGAGGCTTATGGATATCGAAGAAATAAAAAGGCAGAAAATGATGGAGCTCCAACAGCAACAAGCTCAGGGAGCTCCCAATCCTGAGGAGATTCAGCAGCAACAGGAACAGGAGCGAGCGGCGTATGAAGCTCAAAAAAAGCAAATTATGAAAAAAATCCTTTCAGAAGAAGCTAGACATAGATTGTCCAATATAAAAATGGTTAAACCAGAATTTGCCGAACAAGTAGAAATGCAATTAATACAATTAGCTCAATCTGGTAGATTGCCAATACCTGTATCCGATGAATATTTTAAAACTCTTCTTGATCAACTATATACTATGGGAAGTGCCAAGAAGAAAAGAGATATAAAATTTGTTAGAAAATAAATAAATATATAAATATATAATATTTCGATACAATGAAAGCTTGTGTATTATTTAGCGGTGGAAAAGATAGCTCATTATGTGCCATAATTCTAAAAAATCTTGGTTATGATGTTGAATTAGTAACCATAAATTTTGGAGTTCTTGACTCATATAAATATGCCCAAGAAACTGCCAAAATATTAAACCTACCACATAAAGTGATATGTTTAAAGGATACCCCATTGCTAAATAATTGTAAAAATATAATTTTAAAAGATGGATTTCCATCAAATGGAATTCAATATCTCCATAAACAAGTTCTTGAAATTTTATCGGACTCTTATTCAGTTATTGCCGATGGAGTAAGAAGAGATGATAGGGTTCCAAAACTAACACATGGAGAAGTTCAAAGCCTTGAAATGAGAAAAAATATAGAATATTTATCCCCATTAATGGGATTTGGACATAAAACCATAAAACGATTAATAAATGAGCACTTTATTATTTCTGAAAAGGAAAGTGAGGATTTATTAAAATCCGACTATGAAACAGAAATTAGGGAGCTCCTTAAAATGGAGGGCAAAAATCCATTGGATTATTTTCCTAAACATATTCAATCGAGAGTTATGGGCCTTAAAAACCCATCTTCATTTAATACCAAATAAAATGATAAAAATAAAAAGGTGAGTATTAATGTCATCAATCAAACCAGCTGCTAAAAAATTAAGATTAGCTAAGGCAGGAAAACAGAACAGAAGAGTTCCTATGTTTGTAATTGCAAAAACAGGCGGAAAAGTTAGAACCCATACAAAAATGAGAAATTGGAGAAGAAATACACTTAAAAAATAAATATAATAAATAATTTTTCTTTTTTTTAACATAAATAAAATAAGTGTTGAATTTTTTAAAATATATATTTAATTTATATTTTTTTATTACTAATTTTTTTATTACTATTTTAAAATATTTATAAATTTATATATTATAATTAACTATAATATATATATCATTATCATCATATTAATAATAATAAATATTACAAAACGGGAAGGGGCGATTTTTTGAAAAAATTAATCTATATGGTTTTACTATTCATTACAATAATATTTGCAGGATGCATTGATGAACCATCTCTTGATGATGCAGATGCTGAAAAAATTGTCATAAAATCAGGAGACATACAATATTATAGTTGGAATGATGATTTGAATAATACGAATATTCAATTTAAAATAGAAAGTAACAATCCGATAGATGTATTTGTAATTCCATCAAATGAATTAAAAAATATCAAAAACGATAAAGATTTTAAATATTATGCAGAATTGTCAAGGCAAAATATTTTATCATATAATACTAGGGGTCTTGTTCCATCAAATACCATAATAGTAATTGTAAATAATAGAGATAAAGATGCACAAGTTTCTATTAAATTATTGGTGGTAGAACCGCAAGATAATGAAAACACTTTAAAAACTACCATATTTAAAAACACCAATAATAACAACCAGTTGGCAGAATTGGATTTAAATACTATATATTATACACCGTATCCATTGGCATTTTACAATGTATTTTATGAGCTCGGAGAGCCAGACATAACATACAATATAACCAACAATGGAAAAAATCCAATAATAATAAGATTAACTTCTGAATATCAAGGATATAGTAACAAAGCAATAACAACAGAAATAATAATGCCAAATGAAACAGACGAAATTAATCAAACAATTCCATTAATAAAAGACAGAATAAAACAGATAAAAACAAAAACAAAATTCAATTTGCATTATATAATTGAATATAATGATAATGGGGAATGGAAGACCTACGATGAACAAACTGAAATGATTGATATTTATCCAATGGACACGATGGTATGGGCAATTAAAGATAGTGAAGGAAATGAAGTTCCAATATATGAATATGTTACTGTATTTATAACTCCAAAAGATGACGCAATAATGGAGTTATTAGGGATAGCAAAAGAATATCATCCAGAAAGAAGCTTGGCAGGTTATCAATATTCGGGAGATGATTTAGAAGGTTGGAGAGAATATACAGATTTACAAGTTAAAGCGATATATGATGCATTAAAGTATGGGTATGGTGTAAGTTATGTTAATACTCCAACAGCTTATGGAAAAGATACCGTTCAAAAGGTAAAACTACCAAAAGAAACATTAGCGACAAGTTCTGGAAATTGTATTGATGGAGCAGTTTTATTTGCTTCTGCCATTGAAGCCTTAGGGATGCATCCATATATTATTGTAATTCCAGGGCATGCATTTGTTGCGTGGGATGTCGATGGAAGTGGAAACTATATTGAAGCATTAGAAACTACAATGGTTGGTAATTATGATTTTGAAGATGCTTTAAATCGTGGAAATAAGGAACTTCTGGAAAATTGGGACGCTTTGACTGATGATGACCCTTGGAATGGTCAGTTAATTAATGTAAAAGAAGGTAGAGAACTTGGTATTTTGCCAATGGAATAAATATATTTAATTAAACATTGGTGGTATTATGTCAGAAATATGGGTTCAATTACCAAACAATGAAAAGATATTATTGAAAGTTTCTAGTATTACGTGGAATTTGAAGGTGATATACAATGGTGAAGAGCTATGCAAGATAAACAGTAGAGGAGGAAGTTCAGTTTTCAACATTGGTGAAAACAAGGTTGAATTAGAATATAAAACTTCAATGTTGTGGGGAACTCAAAAAATCATTATAAAATTTAATGGGGAGAAGATTTATGAAAATAAACTAATAATGGGAATGTGAATACGGTTTAAATAAATGAAAGATAATTATTCAATTTTTCAATAATATTTTTTCTTTTTATTTTATTTTTTTAATATTAACTATTTTACCATCTTTATACATTCCAACTATTTTTTGAGTATTTTCAGAACTACAAAATATTATATCCCCTTCATATCCCAAATTCTTTAAATTTTTGGCAGAAGCTGAATTAATTATTTTTGTTTTCCAATCAGATTTAACCAAATTTATTGCAGGAATTAAATTTTCTATATCAATTGTTATGTCATATTTATTGGCATTTTTTAAAATATATTTTGCTATTAATCCAGCACCAATATAATCTTCAATGGCGAACATTCCTTTTCTATGCGATGGTATTATAATTATATTTTTATTTTGTTCATTTGCCACATTAAATACATAATCTGCAACATATTTTGCATTGGTGATAGAACCAATAAATATATTATCCGAAATTATGCTTTTTAAAACTCTTGTTCCGTTAGTCGTTGCCAATAATATCTCTTTATTATTAGTATTATCATTATTATTCAATTGATTTAATATATTATCTTTATTTAATCTTACTTCAAGAGGGGAATTTCCATAATCACAACTTTCAATTTTTTTACCATTTTTCTCCCCAAATTTAATAAATTTATCTTTGTACATTTCATTATCTATATTTTCCACTTCTGTAATGTGGATTTTTTCATGGAGCTCCAACAATACATTTATTGTGGTAGATGCCCTTAGCACATCTATGACAATTACACAATAATCATTATAATTATAATATGCCGAATTATCAGTGGGACTCAAAAAATCATAAGAAATATTTATGTGCATATTACCACCAAAGTAAGCGATACAAAACATAATAATAAAACTAAATATATATTATATTCAAAAGGTTATTATATCAATTGGATTATATTAAGACATATTGAATAATATATTTGATTTAATACTTATTGATTAATTATAAATTTAGTTATAAATTAGACTGTGAAATTATGATATATATACCAGCCATATCATCAATTAATTCTAATATATTTCAACCACTGGGCATAATATTTATAATAATTATAATTGCATTATTGCTTTTATTAGCCATCAATGGAATTTTAGGATATATATTATTAAAGAAAAATAAATTAATATTCCCTAAATTATTTTTATATATCATGGACAATTATTTTTCAATATTGCTTAAATTTTTCTTAATAATTGGAACTGAGGAAACATTTTATAAAATAGGTATTGAATTATACAATAAATATTATGCCGAGGATTACAAAAAGGCAAAAAATAAAGTTATGATATTACCACATTGTCTAAGAGATTTAAAATGCCCTGCAAAACTTGGAAAAGATGGTATTGGATGCGTATTTTGTAAAAAATGCCCATTGGGAGACATAATAAAAGCGGCAAAAGAAAAAAATATTGCCGTATATATTGTCCCAGGCTCAACATTTTTAAAAAGAATATTAAAAGAAAAAAGACCAGATGCCGTTTTTGGTGTTGCCTGTTATTCTGATTTATTTCATGTCATGAATTATCTTTCAAGGAAAGGTATGCCCACACAAGGTCAATTGCTTTTAACAGATGGTTGTATATGCACTACAATAGATGTAAAAGAATTATTAGATGATATAAGTAGAACTGAACAAAATATAAAATAAAATATCAATAACATATTTAATTTTATAATATAACATATAAAAACTAAAAAAATAATAATTCAATAACATATAAAAACTAAAACATACTATTTTATTAAATCATATAAAACAGGTGAAAAATTGTTATCTAAAATAAAGGACACATTAAAAGGAATTACAAAAAAGAAATTAGAGCAAGAAAACGGAACAAAATATATAATGTTTGGTGGAAAAGGAGGAGTAGGTAAAACTACAATGAGTGCAGCAACAGGATTATACTGTGCTGAACAAGGTTTAAAAACTGTAATAGTTTCAACAGACCCTGCTCACTCATTAAAAGATAGCTTTGAGCAAGAATTTGGACATGAACCTACACAGGTAAAAGGAGTAGAAAATTTATATGTTGTAGAAATTGACCCTCAAGAAGCTATGAAAGATTACAAAGAAAAATTAAAAGGACAGATGGACGAAAATCCAATGCTTGGAGATATGCTTGGAGAACAGCTTGAAATGGCATCATTATCTCCTGGAACTGATGAAAGTGCGGCATTTGATGTATTTTTAAAATATATGGATAGCGATGAATTTGATGTTGTTGTATTTGATACGGCCCCTACTGGACACACCCTTAGATTTTTAGGATTACCTGAAATCATGGACAAATATATGTCAAAAATGATTAAATTCAAAAAACAAATGGGCGGAATGATGAAAATGATGAAAAAAATGATGCCATTTGGAGGGGGCGGAGACGATGTGGATTATGACCAGATGCTTAAAGAAATGGAAGAAAGTAAAGCAAGAATATCAAAAGCAAGAGGTATTTTGGCAAATCCAGACAGAACTTCATTTAGATTGGTAGTAATTCCAGAAGAAATGAGTATATTGGAAAGTGAAAGGGCAATGAAATCACTTGAAAAATATAATATTCCAGTTGATTCCGTAATTGTAAATCAGTTGATACCAGAAGATGTTGAATGTGATTTCTGTAAAGCAAGATATGAGTTACAGGCCAAAAGGTTGAAGATGATAGAAGAAAAATTCGGAAACAAAGTAATAGCTAAGGTTGAATTATTGAGAACCGAAGCTAAGGGAGTTGATGTATTAAGGAACATTTCAAAAGTATTGTATGGAGATATCGAGAAAAAAGAAGAAATAAAAAATTAAAATAAAATATATTTATATATTTTATTTATATGTTATTTTTTTATTGGTGGAGCTCCACTAATTATTAAATTTGGCATAATATGTTTGTAGAAAACAACCGAAAGGTTTATATAGTATGACTTCCATCTTAGAGTATGCTCTGAGAAGGAGTGCCTTGAAATACATTGAAGTGGGCCCGTGGCCTAGTCTGGATACGGCACCGGCCTTCTAAGCCGGGGATCGGGGGTTCAAATCCCTCTGGGTCCGTTCAATTAATTTATTTAATTTTTTTTATAATATGCTCCAGTGGTGTAGTCCGGCCAATCATGCAGGCCTTTCGAGCCTGCGACTCGGGTTCAAATCCCGGCTGGAGCATTTATTTTTATAACAATACATTTGTAAATATATATTTATTTATATAATATGGAGCTCCCCAATATTATTTTTTGAAATGACAGTTTTTGAACTTACTATAATTGACCTACGCCAATCAAAATATATAAAAAATGAAAACCATAAAATATATAAAAAATGAAAACCATAAAATAAATATAATTAATTTTCAACAACCATTCTTTATATATTGGATTTTAATTTTTAACAGCAAATATGAAAAAACCGAAAATTGACTATGATATATATTGTGTATATAGTACACATATATTTCTAAACAAAATAAAGATATCCAATGAAAGCCAAAAGATTTTAAGATATCCAAATAATACAAAAGAAATCGAATAAATTTGCTAAGCAAATTTGACATTAAAGTAGGAGAAAAACACAAAAATTATAAATATTATACGGTACTATATTACACATAATATAGTTAATCAATAAAATTTTGGTTTGTTATATATAATATGTTTGGGAGCTCCACTATACACTACTTTTTAGGAGCCCCACTTCAAAGCATTTTTTTATTAAATATAATTTTTATTTTATAACTAAAAGAGGGATAATTATGGTAAAAATTACGGATACCACTCTTAGAGATGCACACCAATCTTTAATCGCTACAAGATTAAGAACCGAAGACATGATACCCATCGCTGAGAAAATGGATGAAGTAGGATTTTATTCCATGGAAGTTTGGGGGGGTGCTACTTTTGATTCCTGTATTAGATATTTAAATGAAGACCCATGGGAAAGATTAAGGGCACTTAGAAAAAGAGTTCAAAAAACACCATTGCAAATGCTTCTTAGAGGGCAAAATTTAGTTGGATACAAACATTATTCAGACGACATAGTAGAAAAATTCATTGAAAAGTCATATGAAAATGGAATAGAGATATTTAGAATATTTGATGCATTAAATGACATAAGAAATTTAGAAGTATCAATTAAGGCTGCAAAAAAATGCGGAGCTCATGTTCAGGGAGCTATATCCTACACAATAAGTCCAGTTCATACCATAGATCAATATATATCACTTGCTAAGAAATTTGAAGAACTTGAATGTGATTCATTATGTATAAAAGATATGGCTGGGCTTTTAAAACCTTATGATGCCAAAATATTAATAAAAAGGTTGAAAAAAGAAATATCTATACCAATCAATTTGCATAGCCATTGTACAAGTGGATTAGCTCCAATGACATACAATGCCGCAATTGAAGCCGGTGTTGATATAGTGGATTGTGCCATTTCTCCATTATCAATGGGAACATCTCAACCACCAACTGAAACATTTGTTTCGGCATTTAAAGGAACAAAATTTGATACGGGATTAGATACTGCTCTTTTAAATAAAATTAGGGAATACTTCGACGAAATTAGAAATAAATACAAATATTTAATAAACCCAATTTCAGAAAGAATCGATTCAAGAGTTTTGGTTTATCAAGTTCCAGGGGGAATGTTGTCAAATCTTGTATCTCAATTAAAGGAACAGGGAGCCCTGGATAAATTCGAAGAAGTTCTTAATGAAATACCACTAGTTAGAAAAGATTTAGGATATCCGCCACTTGTAACCCCATCATCCCAAATCGTAGGGACGCAGGCAGTAATGAATGTTATTACTGGTGAAAGATACAAAGTAATTACAAATGAAGTTTCAAACTATGTAAAAGGACTTTATGGGAAACCGCCTGCAAAAATAGATAGAGACCTTAAAAAAAGAGTTTTAGATAGCGAAGAAAAAGCAATTACCTGCAGACCTGCTGATTTATTAAAACCAGAATATGAAAAAATCAAAGCCGATGCAGAGAGCAAAGGAATTGTGTCAAAAGAAGAGGACATATTAACTTATGCATTATATCCACAAGTTGCCGTTAAGTTTTTAAGAGGGGAGCTCCAAGCCGAACCAATACCTGATGAAAAGGAAGTGGCCAAATTCATGGAAATTCCAACAGAATATATTGTAGAAGTAGATGGAGACGAATTCGAAGTTAAAATCAAACCAAGATATGGAACAGAAATGAAGAAAAAAGAAGATAAAATCACCGCCGACACAGAAGGTGCTTTAACTTCGCCATTTAGAGGAATGATTACCCAAATAAAAGTTAAAGAAGGAGATGAAGTTAAAGAAGGAGATACCTTAATGATATTGGAAGCCATGAAAATGGAAAATCCTGTGGGAGCTCCTGCTGATGGAAAAGTTAAAAAAATAGTTGTTCATGAAGGTCAGTCTGTCAATGTAGGAGACATACTTATGATTATAATATAAAATTATAATATAAAAAAACTAAAAATTAAATTAAAATACCCATATATAATATTAATAAGGGGATAGTATGTTTAAAAAAATATTAATCGCCAACAGAGGAGAAATTGCTGTTAGAATTATTAGAGCATGTCAGGAATTAGACATAAAAACCGTAGCAATTTATTCTGAAGCCGATGAAAATGCATTATATACTTCAATAGCCGATGAATGTTATTGTATCGGCCCTCCACAAGCTTCAAAAAGTTATCTTAATCTTGATATGATAGTCCATGTAGCAAAGAAAACAGGTGCAGAAGCAATTCACCCAGGATATGGTTTTTTATCTGAAAATTTGGAATTTGCCAAAGCATGTGAGAATAATGGAATAGTATTTATTGGACCTCCGTCGGAAGCCATAGATGCCATGGGTAGCAAAATAAATGCTAAAAAAATAATGAAAAATGCCAATGTTCCAGTTCTCCCTGGAAGGGAAGAACCAATTGAAGACCCCGAAGAGGTTGTTGAAATTGCAGAAGAAATTGGCTACCCTGTAATTATTAAAGCCTCCGCAGGTGGTGGAGGTATGGGAATGGCCGTGGCATACAATAAACAAGAATTAAAAGAAGTGGTAGAGTCCACAAAGTCAATAGCTCAAAGTGCATTTGGGGATTCCACTGTATTTATTGAAAAATATTTGGAAAACCCAAGACATATTGAAATCCAAGTATTGGGAGATAAATACGGAAATGTAGTTCATTTGGGAGATAGGGAGTGTTCCATTCAGAGAAGACATCAAAAACTTATTGAAGAAGCTCCATCTCCAATAATGACAGAAGAATTAAGAAAAAAAATGGGGGATGCTGCAATTTCAGCAGCAAAAGCTATAAACTATTATAGTGCCGGAACTGTGGAATTCTTATACGATAATGGAGAATTTTATTTTTTGGAAATGAATACAAGAGTTCAAGTTGAACATCCAATTACAGAAATTATCACAGGAGTAGATATTGTAAAGGAACAAATAAAAATAGCATATGGGGAAAAATTACCGTTCAAACAAGAGGACATTGTAATTAGAGGACATGCTATGGAATGCAGAATAAATGCAGAAGACCCCGTAAATGATTTTGTTCCTACTCCCGGGGTAATTAAACATTATAGGTCCCCAGGAGGCCCGGGAATTAGAATAGATAGTGGCGTCTATGCCGGTGCAGAAATTCCTCCATATTATGATTCATTAATATCTAAATTCATATCCTATGGAAATGATAGAGATGAAGCAATAGCAAGAATGAAAAGAGCATTATCCGAATATATTATTATCGGACTTACCACAAATATACCATTCCATAGGGCAGTTATGGACGAATTAGACTTTAAAAATGGAAATATATCCACCCATTATATTGAAGAACATTCAGAATATTTAAAAGAAAATATAATGAAATATGCCATTGAAGCTAAGGACGAAGAAAAATTATATGCCGATAAAATATTTGGAAAAAACAAACAAGTTGTAGCAATTGCAGGTGGATTAAATGCATATATTTCAAGTGTTGTAGCTTCAAATAAAAATATAGATAAATGCGATGAAAAATATTCAGAAGAGCAAAATTAACAAAACTTTTATTTGTTTTATTTTTCGGAGCTCCCATTATTAAATGCATATTTTTATTAAACATATAATATATAACTTATAAAATATATTTTTTTTAGATTTTTAATATAGATTTTTTATAGTATAACATGCTTTTTTATTATATAATTATTACAAATATTACAAAATATCAAAATATTATAGTCAATCTTCGAACTATTTCACTAAACCATCCTAATCTAAATCTTTATATTGACCAATAAATAAAAAAATTCGTTAATATGTTGGGATGGATAAGGGACAGTTATTGAAGATTAACTATACTTCCACTCATTATAGTATGTTCAAAAAGTATGTTTTTTAAATGTTCAAAAATATACTATATAGTCCCTGCATATATTGTTATATTGTTAAGCGGTTATAAATGGTGATTAATTAATGACAATTATAGATAAAGCTCTGAAATACATCGAAAAAATTGAAAAATCAGACATAAATGCAATTATTCAACTAGATAAAGAAAAAGTATTAAATGAAGCCAAAGAGTTGGAAAACAACGAAAAATTGAAAAATAAGCCACTATATGGTAAAATAATTGCCATCAAATCCAATATAAATGTAAAAGGATATAATATATCTTGTGCTTCAAAAACCCTCGAAAACTATATAAGTGCATATGATGCCACAGTGGTCAAAAAAATAAAATCCCAAGGAGGACTAATAATAGGAATGACCAATATGGATGAATTTGCAAGCGGAAGTAGTGGTGAAACCTCATATTATGGAGCTACAAAAAACCCAAATGCAGAAGGCAAAATTCCAGGGGGTAGTAGTTCAGGAAGTGCCTCTGCTGTTGCAGGGGATTTGTGTGATATGGCATTGGGAAGCGATACAGGAGGAAGTATTAGAAATCCAGCTTCCCACTGTGGAGTAGTTGGTTTTAAGCCATCTTATGGTGTAGTGAGCCGACAAGGATTATGTGATTTAGCAATGAGTTTTGACCAGATTGGACCACTGACAAAAAGTGCCGAAGATGCTTTATTATTAACAAACATAATAAAAGGAAAAGACTTATCCGACAGCACCACAGTAGAAACCCCCAAATTTGAAAAAAATGAAAAACAGGTTAAAAAATACAAAGTGGGAATTGTAAAGGAATTTATGGAAGTTAGCGATGAAAAAATTAGAAATAAAATAGAAGAAGGGATTGAAGTATTTAAAGACATGGGCTGCAAAATTGTAGAATTAAATTATAAATATACCGATTTAGCACTTCCAACATATTATTTAATTAATTATGTGGAATTCTTTTCAGCTACAAGAAAATATGATGGTAGAAGATATGGATATCCAATAGAAGAAGTATGCGGTGAAGAAGTTCTTAGGAGAATTCTAATAGGAAAACATATCAGCGAACAGGAGTTTAGTGGAAAATACTATAAGAAGGCACTATATACAAGGAAATTAATGAAAAACGAAATGTTAAAACTATTTAACGATGTAGATATAATTGTCAGCCCAACTGTTCCAAAATTGCCACATAATATTGGGAAAGAATTGACACCAATGGAAATGTATTCCTACGATGTTTTAACTGTGCCCACAAATATTTGCGGAATCTGTGCAGGAGTAGTTAAATGCGGAAACATAGCAGGTAATCCAGTAGGACTACAAATACAAGGAAAACCATTTGATGATGAAAAAGTGCTTAATGCTATGATAGAATTTGAAAAACAATATTAATTACATATTATGGAATTATTATTTTATTATTTATTTTATTTTAATATTGGGAAAATATGGACGAAAGAGCGGTTTTAGAAGAGTTAAAGAAATATAGAAAAATGGATTTAAAATATGAAGATGGTGCAATTTTGGGGTCTATGTGCACAAAACCACACCCAATCACAAAAAAAATAAGCGATATGTTTTTTGAGACCAATTTAGGAGACCCTGGGCTATTTAGGGGAACAAAAAAATTGGAGGATGAAGTAATAAATAATATTGGAAAATTTTTAAATAATCCAAATCCTTTTGGATATATTATTTCAGGCGGAACTGAGGCAAATATTACGGCAATGAGGGCAATAAACAATATTGCCAAAGCTAAACGGAAAAATCATAAAACAACAGTTATCATGCCAGAAACAGCCCATTTTTCATTTGAAAAAGCCCGGGAAATGATGGATTTAAATCTGATAACCCCTCCACTAACTAAATATTATACAATGGATTTAAAATATATTAATGATTTTATAGAGGATAGGAATAATAAAAATGACATCTCTGTTGACGGAATAGTTGGCATAGCTGGATGTACGGAGCTTGGGGCAATTGATAATATAAAGGAGCTCTCAAAAATAGCCGAACAAAATAATATATTTTTGCATGTTGATGCGGCATTTGGTGGTTTCGTAATACCATTTTTAGATGACAAATATAAATTAGACAATTATTGTTATGAATTTGATTTCTCATTAAATGGTGTTAAATCCATGACAGTAGACCCTCACAAAATGGGATTAGCTCCAATTCCTGCTGGGGGCATATTATTTAGAGATAAATCATTTAAAAAATATTTAGATGTGGAAGCTCCCTATTTAACTGACATACATCAGGCAACGATAATAGGAACAAGAAGTGGAGTTGGAGTTGCATCTACATGGGGAGTTATGAAATTATTTGGGGAAGAAGGATATAAAAATTTAGCTTCTGAATGCATGGATAAAACCCACTATTTAGTAAAAGAAGCTAAAAAATTAGGATTTAAACCAGTTATAGACCCAGTTTTAAATATTGTAGCGTTGGAGGATGATAATCCAGAAGAAACTAGTTTAAAACTTAGAAAAATGGGCTGGTTTATATCTATTTGTAAATGTGTTAAAGCTCTTAGAATAATAGTTATGCCCCATGTTGAAAAAGAACATATTGATAAATTTTTGGGAGCCCTAACCGAAGTTAAAAAAAATTAACACCAAAATTGTATAATTTTTATTCTTTTTATTCTTTTTAATTTATTATGGCTAATCTTCGGTCTTTTTCACTAAACCGTCTCAAAATCGCAAAGCGATTTTTACGATCTCAAAACTCCGAAGGAGTTTTTACGACCCAAAATTCCGGAGGAATTTTTAAGGTCGTATAAATTTTTCAGAGGAAAATTTAGAGATGCTACAGTTAAAACCAAAATTTTCGATTTTGTACAAAATCTCTTCGAGATTTTGTTTAATGATTTAGAGTGGATAAGGGGCAGTTATTGAACTTACTATATAAACTAATTATTAACTGTAATGGATTTAAATTAATAGATTAATTATTATAAAAAAATAAAAAAAGAAATTATAATTTATTCGTTAAAGTATTCGTCAAATTCTCCTGCATCGATAGCTTTTTGAGCATCTCTTGGAGACATACCTTCAACATTTATACCTGTTGAAACACAAGTTCCTATTACTTCTTTTGTAGCATTTTTCAAAGTAAATGATAACATTGAATCTTTTTTCATTTTAGCTATTTTTACAGCTTGTTCCATTGAAAGATTTCCTGCTACAATAGCTTTTGGTTCTGTGGAACCTTTATCCAATCCTAACTCTGTTTTTATAAGAGCTGATGTTGGTGGAATACCCACTTCAATTTCAAAGCTTCTATCATCTGTATTTACAATTACTTTAACTGGAACGCTCATTCCTGCGTAATCTTTTGTTTTTTCGTTTATTTCTTTAACAACATTCATAATGTTGATACCGAGAGGACCTACTGCTGGACCCAATGGAGGACCTGCTGTTGCCTTACCTCCTGTTACTAGCACATCAACTACTTCAGTAGCCATAATTTCACCTGATTATTTTTTTTCGTGTTTTACCTTAATAATTATAATCATATCTTACTACATTATGTAGTATCAATATTTAAAACTTACTATTGATATATTGGGAGCTCCCAAATTTGGGAGCTCCTTTATAATATTTATTGTGTTTTGGATATAATTTTAACCTGTTCAATACCCACAGTTATAGGGATAGGAACTGCAGCATCCATTAACTCCAAGGTTATTTCCTCTTTATGTTTATCTACTCGTATAACTCTTGCCCGCTCTCCCTTAAATGGTCCTGCTACAAGTTCTACGGTATCTCCCTTATCAATCGTTTCGATTATTTTTGTTGGAGTTAATAAATGTTCAAGCTCATCAACTGAGGTTTCCCCCTGAACTATCCCTTTTACTTTAAATGTTTTTCTAATCAAATCTTCGAGAGCCCCCATGTTTGGTGCCTCTACAAGTATGTATCCTTTTAAATCTTCTGTTGCCAATATGGAATATATCTCAATATCTTCCTTTTCAGCTTTTGCAGCTAAAAATTCTGCAACATTTAATTCCTGACCTGTGGTCGTTCTAATAGCATATATCATAATATCACTTAATAATTTATAAAATCAAATAAAAATATATTATATAATGTAAATAAATGTGGGAGCTCCCCATAAAAAAAGAATGAATATATCATTTTAATATTTATATTATAATTTATTTAATCTATATATTGTATATATATGTTATGGTTTTAACATTGCTTTTAAATACATCATGGGTGCATGTATTGCAAATCCCAATGCTCCAAGAAGGCATATTCCAAGGCCCGTAACCTTTGAAACCATTAAAAATTCATCCCTAGAAGGTCTTCTTGTTATCATCATTACTCTTTTACATTGATTTATAAATGCTTTAAATTCCTCCAATTTTGAGAGCATAACAGATTTTGATTTATTATTTTTAATATTTTTACTATTATTGCCATCCTTATTTTTTGCCAATTTATTCACCTATTAAATCTTAGGAATATCAATGTAAAATTTCTTAGCATTTATTGAACTAGTAGGTGCCATACCTGTTGATTTTGTTCCTGTGATTATCAACAATACCCTCAGTGAATTTTCCAAATTTTCATCAATTGTAGTTCCCCATATTATCTTTGCATTTTCATCCAATCTATCTGAAACTGTTGAAACTACTTCTTTTGCTTCTTCAAGACTCATATCCTCAGAACCTGTAATGTGTATTAATGCTCCTGTGGCACCCTCGATATCAACACACAGTAAAGGACTATTTAATGCCATATTAATTGCTTCTCTTGCTCTTTTCTCCGAATCGCTTTCACCGATTCCCATCATTGCTATGCCTCCATTACACATTACAGCCCTTACATCTGCAAAATCGACATGTATATCCCCAACATTTTGAACAAGATCTATCATTCCCTTAACTGAATTTATTAAAATTTCGTCTGCAACCTTAAATGCTGTTCTTAGAGGCATATTTGGAACTATATCTAATAATTTATCATTTGGAATAATTACAATAGTATCTGCTGCGTCTTTTAAAGCATTTAAACCACTTAAAGCATTGTCCATTCTAATTTTTCCTTCCATACCAAATGGCATTGTAACTACTGCAACTGTGAGAGCTCCCATTTTTTTAGAAATTTCTGCAACAACCGGAGCCGAACCTGTTCCCGTTCCCCCTCCAAGTCCGCATGTGATGAATACCATGTCAGAATCTTGAAGTGCCTTCTTAACATCCTCTGCATTTTCTTTTGCAGATTCTTCCCCTTTTAATGGGTCTCCACCAGCGCCCAATCCCCTTGTGAGATTTTTACCTATAAGAACTTTATTGTCTGCTTTGGTTTTTATCAGTTGTTGAGCATCCGTATTAATTGCAACAGTTTTTGCATCCTCATGAACTCCTTCAACAGTTAGTCGGTTTATAGCATTATTTCCAGCTCCACCACAACCTACAACTGTGATTTTAACTTTTGAATCTTTTATTAATTCAAGGAGCTCCTTATCTACATCAGATAAATTTGCATAATCTTCATCAAAAGCTGGTTCTTCTGATACGATATTTTTTAGAAATTTCAAATTATTACCTCCGCAAGATTGATATTAATCAATATTAATTGTAATTTATAGTTGGTGTTATTTTAGTATATAATATTATATATAATTTTACAATGTATCCTGTTCTACTATATATTAATATTTAATATATAAAAAGAACTTTTGTACCCCTATTCTGATTTATATATAATTATATGATATATTTAATAATTACTTTTTTAAACGCACTATAATTATTATATATTATAAGAGATTATACATATAATATTTATTATATTTATTGTGGTATATTTGCTATTTATTTTATATGGCCCCATATTAATATTAATACTATCATAACACATAATTAATCAATGGTGAGAATGTGATTTCTAAAAGAGAATTGGCAAAAGAAAAAATTATAGATGTCTCCAATGCCATGTATAATGATATCCTCGAAGGCAGAAGGCCAAAACTTAAATTTCCAGTTCGAAGTTTGGCTAATGCCAGATTTGATAAAGAAAAGGGAACTTTTGTATTAATTGGAAAAGAAAAGGAAAGGGCTCTAACAGTTAATCAGGCAAAAATATTTGCTCAAACTGTAAAAATGATGGAGTTTTCAAAAGAATTACTTATTACAAACGATTTCTCAACTCTAAGGGAGGCGTATTATGTTTCAAAAAATTGGGGGGAGGCGAGATTTGATGACCAGCAACCTTCAAACAGCGTAATAGAAGATATAGAAGCGTCTTTGAATTTTTTAAGAGAAGAACTTGGATTTATACCCGAGGAAGATGGTGCCTCTGTGGTAGGACCTTTAAAAATAGTGGATAAATCAGAAAAAAACGAAGAATTAAAAATAGATTGTGCGAGATTAGGTAGTGGAGCATACAATATTCCAAATGACATTACTAAATTAGAATTTGAGACAGATGCCGAGTTTATACTTGCAATAGAAACAGCTGGTATGTTTGCGAGACTAAATGCAGAAAAATTCTGGAAAAAACATAATTGTATATTAATATCATTAAAAGGAGTGCCTGCGAGAGCGACAAGACAATTTACAAAAAGATTAAATGAAGAACATAATCTACCTGTTTTAGTATTCACAGATGGGGATCCATATGGATATCTTAACATTTACCGAACACTAAAAGTAGGCAGTGGTAAATCTGTACATTTGGCAGATAAACTTTCAATACCTTCGGCGAGGTTAATAGGAGTAACTCCTCAGGACATTAATGATTATGACCTTCCAACACACCCATTAAAAGACCACGATATTAAAAGATTAAAAGATGGTTTAAAAAATGATGATTTTGTAAAAAGTCACCCAGAATGGCAAAAAGCTATTAATCATATGATAGAATCAAAAGAAAGGGCCGAGCAACAGTCTTTGGCAAAATATGGTTTAAAATATGTTGTTGAAGAATATCTTCCCGCGAAAATAGAAGATAAAAGCACTTGGCTACCTTAATTTATAATTATTTATAGTTAATTAAAAAAACAATAAAATAATTAATATAGTGAAAAAATGGCTAAAAAACCTATAATAGCAAAACTTTCAGAAGATAGGGCACTGATATTTAATAAAGACGGAATTTCCCGATTAAATGCAAAAGGATACGGAGAATTAAATGATAATTTTTTATCAATATCTATTGTTGAAACGATGTATCTCCTATCTAAAAACTGGATAAAAGTTAAATCGACGACAGGGCAATTGTTGTCATTTGAAGAGCTGTATGATTATGCCCATAACATTGACGAAAAAATATGTATTAAATACTTGGTTTATAGGGATTTAAGAAATAGAGGATACACAGTAAAAACAGGATTAAAATATGGTTCTGATTTCAGATTGTATAGTAGAGAAAATATAAATGCTATTCATTCGGAATTCGTAGTTAAAGTTTTTTCAGAGGATAAACCTTGTGCAATATCTGAGCTCACTGGATTTGTTAGGGTGGCTCATTCCGTTAGAAAAAAACTCATAATATCAATAGTGGATGATGATGGAGATATTGTTTATTATAATATGGGATATTTACGATTATAATATTATATTATTACTAACTATTATATTATGAATTAGGGGACAGGAAAGATAAAATACTATAAAATAATATAAAAAAATATATTTTATTATTACTGTAATATTATGTGTTAAGAATTACAATTTTATATTATAATCCTCCGTTATATGATTGGCACCTATAATCTAGTCAATCTTCGGACTTTTGTCATAAATATATTGGTAAAATAAATTTAATACAGTGAGAGGTGAATCAATGAAAATTACAATAGATAATAAAAAGAAATTAATTAAGGACATATTAATGAAGTATGGCATAAATGAAAAAGATGCAGAAACTACGGCGAAGATATATGTTGAAGCTGATTTGAAAGGGTTTTCATCCCATGGTACGGGTAGATTCCCGCAAACTGTCGTAGGTCTTGAAAATGGAAATATAAATCCAAATCCAAATATTTCATTAATAAAAGAAAGTCCAGCAACAGCAACAGTTGATGGGGATATGGGTCTTGGGTATGTAATAGGAGAATATGCTATGAATTTAGCAATTGAAAAGGCAAAAAATATTGGAATAGGTGCAGTAGCTACTGTTAATGCAAATCATTTTGGAATTACCGGATATTATTCAGAAATGGCACTAAACCATGATTTAATAGGGATAGTGATAACCAATACAGAACCAGCCATGGCCCCATTTGGAGGGACTGAAAAAATATTGGGAACAAACCCAATAGCAATAGCAATTAAAGGAAAGAAATATTCGTATTCTCTTGATATGGCTACTGCATCACTTGCAAGAGGAAAACTGCTTGAAGCCGTGAGACTTGGAAAAGAAATTCCAGAGGGGTGCGTAGTAGATAAAGAAGGAAATATAACCACAGACCCTGCTAAGGGATTAGAAGGATGTATATTGCCATTTGGGGGTCCAAAAGGTTATGGACTTGCACTTGCCATTGAAATTCTTTCGGCATTGGGCGGTGCTGAAATGGGAACCAATGTTAAAGGAACTGCCAATCCATTAGATAAATGCACAAAAGGAGACTTTTTCGTAGCCATAAATCCAGAATTTTTTGGAGATAAGGAAGTATTTATGGAAAAAGTAGATGCCCTAATAGAAGAATTGAAAAACTCAAAACCGGCGGAAGGATTTTCCATATTAATCCCCGGAGAAATTGAAAAAATGAACTCTGAAAAAAATAAATCAGGTTTTGAAATTGATACGGTTTTATATAACAAATTAAAAGATATTTGTGATAAAAAAGAGATAGATTTAAATGAATATATGATTAAGTAATATATCTATGTAATTATACCCTGTAATTATACCATATCATGTTTTATATTGTGGTGTGTTCAAAACTATTATTGTAATAAAATACCACAACTAATTACGCATGGCAAATTGGCAGGCATTTTTACATTATCAGAGCGGATCGGAGCTCCCTAAAAATCACAAAGTGATTTTTATTTAAATCCCAAATACTAAACTATTTTGGGCATTGTGATTAAAAAATCTAAGGTTGTTTGAACATAAAATACATTCAATGTCAATTCACCCAAAGAAAAATTTTTTGGATATGCCATAAATTGTATCTCGTAGTATATATTACCATATCATATATTCAGATATATTCGATATTTGTGTGATAAAATGAAGCTAAATTATAAACTAATAGCACTGATACCCATCATATTAACCATAATAGCGGGTGTTTTCACATATACTAATGGATTAAAAGAAAGTATAGATGTTAGTGGCGGAACTGAAATTACAATAATGGCAGACAATATTCAACTTGATGAGTTAAAGGCCACCCTTCCAAAAGATGTTGAAATAAGAACTGCCAAATCCTCTTCGGGGACATTTGTGATAATAACAGCAGGCAAAAATGCCGATATTGGCGAAATAGATAAAAATCTGAGAAATTTTTTCAATGTCAATAATTTAAATGAGCTCCAATATTCCCAAAAACAAATTGGTGCATCATTAAGTTCCCAATTTTGGAGGGATGGTCTAACAGCAGTTGGATTTGCCTTCGCATTTATGGCCATTGTGGTATGGATGACATTTAGAACGCCAATTCCAAGCGCTGCGGTTGTCCTTGCAGCAGTTTCAGACATAATATTGGCAGTAGCAGGAATGAGTTTATTCAATATACCAATATCAACGGCTACTGTGGCGGCTTTATTAATGTTACTTGGTTATAGTGTTGATACAGACATTATGTTAACAACAAAAATATTGAAAAGAAGAAAAGGAACGCTGGACGAAAGAATAAAAGAGTCAATGAGAACGGGAATAACAATGTCTATGACTACCATAATTGCAATGTTTGTACTCTATATGGTTGTAGTATATATTGTCCCAGCCGCAGACATATTGAAAAATATTTCAGCAGTTATATTATTTGGATTAATTGCGGATTTAATGACAACATGGATGACAAATGTTGGAATATTAAGATATTATGTTGAACGAAAAAAGAAAAATTAACTAATTAATTAACTAATTAATTAACTAATTAAATATAATCATATCTGATAATTCGGAGCTCCATAATTGGGTTGTAGGGAGCTCCCACAATAATCAAAAAGCATCGTCGTATCACATTATAAAGGGATATCATGAACCTATTAAAAGATACCAAAACATTAATACTAATAGGATTTATTATCGCATCTGTGCTATTAATCGCATTTAAAGGAGTATCTTATGGTGTTGATTTAAGCGGGGGTTCGATAATAGTTCTAAAAACAGAAAAAGTATTGTCTGAAAGCGAAATGGCTACTACGACAGAAATATTGTCAAGTAGGTTAAATGCCAATGGTTTGAGCGATATATCTGTATATCCTCGTGGAACCAGTGAAATAGTTGTCGAGATTCCAAAAGGCGTAGATTTAGAAAGAATAAAGCAAATATTAACTCAACAGGGAGTATTTTATGCCAAAATAGATGGAAAAATTGCATACACTGGGCAGGATGTAGCTTATGTCCAGGAACCTGGAATGACCGGAAATGGATATGGGGTTAATTTTAAACTTACAAATGATGGGGCCAAAAAATTCGCCGAAGTTGCATATGGAATGGGGGGAACTCCTGTTGAATTATATATGGATGATAAATTAATAAGTAGTCCAGTATTATCCCAGGGTCTTGCAGATGGAAACCTTCACCCCGACCAGGTGATAACGGTGGCAGGAAGTAGCCCTACAAAAGATGACGAAAATGAAGCATGGATGATATATACATCGCTAAAATCTGGTTCGCTCCCCGTTAAAGTTAATATAGAATATATAAGTTCGGTATCTCCAACATTAGGAGAAGAATTTATAAAAGGTTCCATAATAGCAGGATTATTTGCATTCCTTGCAGTTGGTGTAGTTATTGCAGTTAGGTATAAAACGCCCACAATAGTTATTCCAATATTAATCACCTGTATATCTGAGGTATTAATTATTTTAGGATTTGCATCACTTATCGGGTGGAAATTAGACCTTGCGTCTATTGCAGGAATTGTTGCATCAGTTGGGACTGGTGTAGATGACCAAATTGTAATTACTGATGAAACCATTTCAGGAGAAAGCAATAGAATTAAAAGAAGTATGAACAGGGCATTCTTTATTATATTCGCAGCAGCAGGAACCACAATAGCTGCAATGTTACCATTATTCTTTATGAGTATAGGTATGTTAAGAGGTTTTGCCATAACTACAATAGTTGGTGTTTTAATTGGTATATTTATCACAAGACCTGCATTTGCAAGTATGATAAAATATGTAATGAAAAAATATAATTATTAATTAATTATTTCTATTTTTTATTTTTTTTATAATATATTTATTTATATTGATGCCCCATAATAGGGAGCTCCATAAAATAAATTTATATAGTATGTTTAGAAACTATTGAATAAAAGGTTTAAATACTATTTTGGGTTTTATTATTTGCTACAATACATTAATTGATATTTTAAGATACAGTAGGTCAGTAAAGAACCTTCTTTCCGAACATACCATAATTGGAATTTTTAAAAAATACCATAAATTTACTAAATCGGGGAACTATGAGAACAAAGATAAAAAAAATATTAAAAAATATATTGTTGTGGGGGTTAGGTTTTAGCATAATATTTTTAATTATTAATTATATTGGTATTTCGGATGTAATTTCTATATTTTTATCGATTAATATAGCAATATATTTATTTGCTATTATTTTATATTTTATAATGGTATTTACAATCGTAATTCGGTGGAAATATTTACTCAATATGAATAATTATAATGCTTCGCTAAAAAATTTATTTTTATTATCTATGATGGGACAATTTATTAATAATATTACCCCCTCTATGAAGGGGGGCAGTGAGCCATTTAGAGCACATTATTTATCTAAATTAGAAAATATTCCAAAACATATATCCTATTCAAGTGTAGCCATTGAAAGGTTATTGGATACAATTGTATTTCTAATATTATCATTATTTTTAATTGTTTATTTTGTAAGTAATGGAATACAATATGCAAATTTTCTCATATTAATGTGGGGAATTGTTATGGGCATATCATTGCTATTGATATATTTGGCAATGCACAAATCACTGCTTTATAAATGTATCTTAAAAATATTAAAAATAGGCTCAATATTTTCAATATCTTACCATATCGACGAAGAGGGGATAAAAAAATCCATAAAATTATTTCAAGATAACATTAGATTATTTAATAAAAATAAATCAAAAATGGCAATTCCTTTTATATTATCTTTTATGTGGTGGATATTAGATATTATTAGAGTATATATATTATTTATTGCAATAAAAAGTAATATTTCATATATTGGAGTAATTTCAACATATTTGGTATCATTACTTGCTGGAATGGTGCCGACACTACCTGGTGGTTTGGGGGCTTCTGATGCCGTAATGATTGGAATGTATTCTTTATTCGAGATTCCTCAGTCGGAAGCTGCCGCAGGAGCTATATTGGATAGAAGTATATCTTATGGACTTGCCACTATTGTTGGAGCACTATCATTCAAAATAATAAAAGACAAAGCAAAAAAACTAAAAAATAAGTGATAATATGATGATAAATGTAACAACTGGAAGAATAATAAAATCTCTTGAAGCATTTA
Source organism: Methanococcus aeolicus Nankai-3 (assembly GCF_000017185.1). Classification (NCBI taxonomy): domain Archaea; kingdom Methanobacteriati; phylum Methanobacteriota; class Methanococci; order Methanococcales; family Methanococcaceae; genus Methanococcus; species Methanococcus aeolicus. The sequence goes on from NC_009635.1 coordinate 1,046,300, forward strand.
AAGGTTCAAAACCCATTTATGAAAAAAATGGACTATTAATAGTTAGAAGTGTATGTAGAGATAAAAAATTTGAAGAATTTGATTCAATTAAAGAATATCTTAAAAGTAAGTTGGTAGAAAATAAGTTGGAGCTCCCAGATGATGAAGATATTAACATATTTATTGAAAAAATTGATGAAAAAATTGGAGAAGGTAGCGACATATATCCTGATGCCTTTGGATTTGAAATGTTAAAAAAATCTTTTGAAAATATGGGTTGTGAATGTGATTATATTATTGGAAAAAAAGGAGAATTATTTGTTGGAATATGTTTATGGTATGATAAAGTAGTAAAAAAACCCATATTTGTAGAAGTTATATGTTGCTAAATAGGGATTAATATACATTAATATATTAATATTTCGTTTTAGTTTTCTCTATAAATTCTATTACTTTATCTATTCCTTCATTATTTTTTATAGATGTTAATAATACTCCCATTTCTTTATTTAACTTTTTTGCATCTTCTCGCATCTTTATTGGGTCAGCTCCTACGGCGTCTGCAATATCTATTTTATTTATAATGGTTAAATCTGCTGTTTTAAATATTTCCGGATGTTTTTCTACTGTATCGTCTCCTTCGGTTACGCTAATAACCACTATTCTTTTATGAGTTCCTAAATCAAAATCAGCAGGACATATGAGATTTCCTACATTTTCTATAAATAATATATCGATATTCTCTAAATCTAAATCATTAAAAGCATGTTTAACTAAATGGGCATCTAAATGACATTCTTTTCCTGTATTTAATGGTATCACTTGCACTCCATGTCGTTTTAATCTATCTGCATCATATTTTGCTATTACATCTCCTGCAATACAGGCCACATTATATTTATCCTTTAAATTATCTATTAATTTTTCTATTAAAAGGGTTTTTCCACTACCTGTTGCCCCCATAAAGTCAAATGCAATTATATTATTTTCATTTAATAATTTTCTAATTTTATCTGCTCGTTTTTTATTTACTTTTAATAAATCTTTTCCGATATCTGCCACACTGACAAAATGCATATTATCACCACATTTATATAATAATGAAAAATAATGTATAATCAATGTAAAGTATATAATATGTTCAAAATATATGTTCTCTAATGTCCTAATTATCATACTGATTTGTTATAACGGGATAGAGAATTTGGGGAACAATATGTTATTATGTATAAAGTATATTATAATTATGATATATTGTAAATTATAAATATAGGTATAATGTATTATCAAAATAAAATAATATATTTATTGTATATAAATTATAATTATTAGATAAATTAATAAGGAGTATCGAACTTAATTATAATATTACGAATAATAATTCTTTTAAAAATAATACATTATGGTGTAAATATGATGGATTTATTTAAATTTAATTCTATTGAAATTAGAGATTTGGCAGTTTCAACTTTTGCAATTGCTTTAATATTTGCCTGGAATGGCGGGAGCATAATTCCCATAATAAATATGAATTTTATAATTACATTTATAGTAATACTTATCGCCGTTGGAACTGGTTTTGTATTGCATGAATTGGCACATAGAACAGTAGCCAGACATTTTGGAGCAATAAGCGAATTTAGAGCTTGGTATAATGGATTAGCTATTGCATTGGTATTAAAAATACTTATTGGAACAACATTTATAGCCCCTGGTGCTGTTTATATTTGGAAAGATTATTTAACATCTCGTGAAAATGGATTAATCTCTATTGCTGGACCACTTACAAATGTAGCTTTGGCTATTGTATTTTATATGTTTTATTTAATGCATATTCCGATAATATCGGACATAGGATACCATGGATACTACATAAACATATTTCTTGCTGGATTCAACATGATACCGATACCACCATTTGATGGAAGTAAAATTTTAAGTTGGAATCCAAAAATTTATTTATTAACTACAATTCCATTGGCATATTTGATATTTTTCCATTAAGGGGGTATTATGGAATATAATAACAATACAAATAACAATACAGAACAAAACAATGATAATAACGAAATTTACAAAGATGGGGGTTTTGAGCTCTGGATTAGGATTATTAAGGAAAGTATTGATAAAAAAAATATAGAGCCGTGGAATATCAATATATCCGAAATAGCTGATGAATATATAAAAACTATCAGGGAGCTCCGTCAATTTGATATAAGATTGTCCGCCGATGTGGTGCTTGTTGGTAGTGTGCTATTAAGAATGAAATCACAAATATTATATGGGGAATGTGAAAACACATTCAATGATGACAAAGAAGACCTAGAAATAGAATCCGAAGGTGAAGAATTTGGAGAATATTACGAAGATGACAACAATATCGAAATAAACGAAAATTTAGAAGACAAAAATGATAAAAAGGGGAAAAAAGGGAAAAAGGAAAAAACAATTACATTTAATGATTTAATTAATACATTAAAATCCGAACTTGATAAAGCCAAAAAACCTAAAAAATTCAAAAATAAAACAAAAGGAACTGCTGCTGTGTTTGAACTTATGGAGGACCTTGAAGAGGAAGAAGATATTTCTGATATAATGGAATATCTTTTAAAGGAGCTCCACTGCGGAGAGATTATATTTCAAAAAAAATTCCAAAATCCAAAAGATATTGTAAAGAATTTTTTACCCTCCCTTTATCTTGCAAACGATGGAACCATTGAAATTTATCAGAAAGAATTATTTAAAGAGATTATTTTAAAATGTAAATAACAATATATAGTCAATCTTCGGCCTTTTTCATAAATATGCTATGATGAAAAGCTAAAATCTTATATCATAATAAATTAGGAAATTCATTTACAAAAGCTATGCTTTTGTATAAAATCCTAAAAGGATTTTATTTAATAATTCTCAAAATCGCAAAGCGATTTTTACGACATGCAATAATCAGAGATTATTGAATCCCGGGGGGACCTCAAAATTCCAGAGGAATTTTTACGATATGACGGATAAGGGATGGTTATTGAACTTACTATAATAGAAGTTATGCATCAGAACAGAGCATAAAACTCCATAAAATAATTGTGCAGTTAAATTGCACAACATAATAATATTTATATAGAAGTTCATAAACATATACATACCGTTAGAGTAGAATATATATGAAATCTACTAAAATCCTACTACCTATCCTAATAACATAGATAACTATTTTATAAAAATAAAAAAAATCAACATACAGAAAAAAGGTGATTTAATTATGTCAGGACCTACAAATGTAATGCCAGAACATGTAAAAAGATACATGGGAAGAGATGCTCAAAGAATGAACATATTAGCAGGAAGAATTATTGCGGAAACAGTTAGATCAACATTAGGGCCAAAAGGAATGGACAAAATGTTAGTTGATGATTTAGGGGACATAGTTATCACAAACGACGGTGTAACAATCTTAAAAGAAATGAGTGTTGAACACCCAGCTGCAAAAATGTTAATTGAAGTAGCTAAAACACAGGAGAAGGAAGTAGGTGACGGAACCACATCCGCAGTTATCGTAGCAGGAGAATTATTAAGAAAAGCAGAAGAATTATTAGACCAAAATGTTCATCCAACAATGATAATCAAAGGATACCAGTTAGCACTTGGAAAAGTTCAGAGCATATTAAAAGATATGGCTACAACAGTTGATGTAGAAGATAAAGAATTATTAAAGAAAATTGCCATGACTGCAATTACAGGAAAAGGAGCTGAAAAGGCAAAAGGACATATAGCAGAAATCATTGTAGATGCTGTAACCTCAGTTGTTGATGGAGATGGTAAAATCGACACAGACCTCATAAAAATAGAGAAAAAAGAAGGAATTGCTGTTGAGGAAACATCACTAATTAAAGGAATCTTAATCGACAAAGAAAGAGTAAATCCACAAATGCCTAAAAAAGTTGAAGATGCAAAAATCGCATTATTAAACTGCCCAATTGAAATAAAAAGCACAGAAACAGATGCAAAAATCAGCATAACCGACCCTACGAAAATGATGGAATTCATTGAACAAGAAGAAAAAATGTTAAAAGACATGGTTGAAGAAATAAAAGCATCTGGTGCTAATGTATTAGTATGTCAAAAAGGAATTGATGACTTAGCTCAGCACTACCTAGCAAAAGCTGGAATATTAGCAATTAGAAGAGTTAAAAAATCAGACATTGAAAAATTAACAAAAGCGACAGGAGCTAACATTATTTCAAACATTAAAGATTTAACAGCTGATGATTTAGGGGAAGCTGGCGTTGTAGTAGAAGAAAAAGTTGCCGGAGACAATATGATATTTGTAAAAGAATGCAAACACCCAAAAGCTGTTACAATCTTAGTTAGAGGAACAACAGAGCATGTAGTTGATGAAGTAGCAAGAGCTATTGATGATGCTATTGGAGTTGTTTCATGCACAATCGAAGATGGAAAAATAGTAGCAGGTGGTGGAGCTGTTGAAGTTGAAACTGCTATGAGATTAAGAGAATTCGCTGACTCCGTAAGCGGAAGAGAGCAATTAGCAGTTAAAGGATTTGCTGACGCTTTGGAAGTAATACCAAGAACACTAGCAGAAAATGCTGGATTAGATGCTATTGAAATGTTAGTTAATTTAAGAGCTAAACATGCAACAGAAGGAAGCACAACATTTGGATTAAATGTATTAACCGGAGAAGTTGAAGATATGGCTGCAAATGGAGTAGTTGAACCATTAAGAGTTAAAACACAAGCTATACAATCTGCAACAGAATCCGCTGAAATGTTATTAAGAATTGACGATGTAATTGCTGCTGAAAAATTAGGCGGTGGAGATATGCCTGCTGATATGGGCGGAATGGGAGGAATGGGCGGTATGCCAGGAATGATGTAAATTTGATTTCCTCAATTCTTCCTTTTTTTATTTTTTTAAAATAATATATTTATAAATTTAAATACTATATTATAATAAGTAATGGATAGTGAATAATATATAAATAAGCAATAGATAAATAAATAAAAATAATAGAATAAGTAAAAATAATAGATAATAAATAATAGACATTATCTGTTGTTATCAAAATATATTAATTTAAAATATCTGTATTGTATCGTTTAATTCCTCCAATATTTTCCACAGTTCTTATAAGGGAGCTCCTCAAATTTTCTAAATCTTGTTTTTTAAATGAATATATTCTAAATGTGATACTTTTATATCCTTCCTGTATGGGAGCTCCTTTATAAACATCAATTATTTCAATATTATATTTACTTTTTAATAATTCTAGTATTATATCAATGTCTATATTATCTTTAAATAAAAATGAAATATCATTATAATATTTTTTTAAATTTGCCTCCTTCCATTGTTTTAATTCTTCTTTTGTCATTAAATTGGTATTTGCAATGCTTAATTTTAAATCCTTGCCTTGTTTATCCAATATTATAAAATCATCAACTACATCTTTCACAATTCCAAAATGAACTTTATTGGAGTAGGCATGTTTTAAACCAGCCTCTTTACCAATTGATTTTTTTAGCTTATCTACTTCCCGAGTTATTGCCCCTACGGCTTTATCAGAATAATTCATTCCTTTTATAGTTTCATTTCCAAAGTGTTTTGAGGATTCTTTCATTAGTTTTGCAAATGCTTCTCTGTCGTTGTTTTCAACTATTTCCTTTATTTTTTCGCACTCATTTATAAATGTTTGATGAATATCATTTATTTGTGGATTGTGCATCTGTATATCGGCATACAAATAAGGATTTTGCCCAATAATTCTTGCTATAATATTTATCATTAATTCATATATTGGGGAGGCGTATTTTCGCGATTCTTTTATATCTATATTCAACTCCCTTAATGTCGAACCAAGAACTATATATGAATAATGAGTTAGTCCCTGAACAACGCCCATAATTTTATCATGTTTTTCTGGTGGAATTATAATTACCCGGGCCCCCTCTTCTTCAAAAAAGTTTTTTATTTTAATAAACCAGGGGTTATTTTCATGTTCCTTGGTAGGTGGTGTTAATATAACAACCTGCCTTCTTAAAGATGGCGTAGAAGGTCCAAACATTGGATGGGTGGGCATTATAAATGTATCTTTTTTTGCATATTTTAACATGGCCTTTGTTGGAATTTCTTTTATAGAGGTAATATCCATTAAAACACAATTTTCCCTTACATGGGGTGCCAACTCTTTAATCATCCATTCAGTAATATTTATAGGAACTGCCAAAATTACAATATCTCCTTTTTTTGTGGCTTCAATATTGTCCTGCGTATATATTACCCCCAATTCTTTTTCAACTGCTTCTCCTTTTTCTTTATCTCTACCACTAACTATTACAGAATATCCTTTACTGCTTAAATATTTTGCAAACCATTTCCCTAATCCATCTGTTCCGCCTATTATTGATATTATCATAATATTCCTTTTTTTATTATTTTTTATTATATTGTATAAATAATGATATGATATATTAGATAATTTATTATATATATAGTGAATCGACAGATAAATTAGGCTAATCAAAGATTGGCTAAACCCCGTGTGGGCTTTATTTTCAAAAAACCGTCGGTTTTTTTTCATCCGTCGATGTTCGTAGTATCCGAACATATTGCTAGTATTTTTCTTATATGCTATCCTTGAGGTATGGCGTCCGTCGATTTACTATGGTATGTTTGGGTAGATATGTTCGGAGCTCTTGTAATAATAAAATTCATAAATTCACCAATATTTTATGACACATTACATACTTACCCACCACAAAGTATATATAGTAGAATTACATTGTTAATATGTAATTGTGTAATAGAATATGCCAAGGTAGTCTAGTCCGGCGAGGCAGCGGACTGCAGATCCGCTTCAGAAGGGTTCAAATCCCTTCCTTGGCTTTTTCAAATAATAAAATTGTATAAATCCAAAGGATTTTGAGATATTATTTTTTTATTATAGGTATATATCCGTTAATTTAAATTAATAATATTATTTTATATAATATTGGTATTAATAATTTTTATAGGTATTGCATTAAATGAAATTAAATCGTTAAGTTTTTATATAATATTTATACAAATTAGTATTATAAAAATGAGGTGATATTTTGAAAGTAGCAATATTAGGAGCAGGATGTTATAGGTCCCATGCAGCATGTGGTATTACAAACTTTTCAAGAGCAGCAGAAGTTGCAAATAAAGTAGGAATTCCGGAAATAACAATGACTCATTCAACTATCACGATGGGGGCAGAATTATTACATTTAGTAGATGAAATTGATGAAGTTGTTGTTTCAGACCCATGCTTTGCAGAAGAACCGGGTTTAATTATAATTGACGAATTTGACTGTAAAGAAGTAATGGAAGCTCATTTAGCAGGAAAAGCAGAGGATGTAATGCCAGCTATTAGGGATGCTGTTAAAGCTAAGGCAAAAGATTCGCCAAAACCACCAAAAGGATGTATCCACTTTGTTAATCCAGAAAAAGTTGGATTAAAAGTTACATCAGACGACAGAGAAGCTATTGAAGGAGCCGATATAGTAATTACATGGTTACCAAAAGGAGGAAGCCAGCCAGCAATTATTGAAAAATTCGTAGATGCAATAAAAGAAGGAGCTATTGTAACACATGCATGCACCATTCCAACACCAAAATTCGCAAAAATCTTTAAAGATTTAGGAAGAGAAGATTTAAACATTGTATCATTCCATCCAGGATGTGTTCCTGAAATGAAAGGACAAGTATATTTATCAGAAGGATATGCTAGTGAAGAAGCTGTTGAGAAATTATACAAAATCGCAAAAATATCAAGAGGAACAGCATTTAAAATGCCAGCTAACTTAATTAGTCCTGTATGTGATATGGGTTCAGCTGTTACAGCACCAGTTTATGCTGCAATATTATCATACAGAGATGCAGTTACAAACATTTTAGGAGCTCCTGCTGATTTCGCTCAAATGATGGCAGACGAAGCTATTACTCAAATGTTAGAATTAATGAGAAATGAAGGAATACAAAATATGGAAAACAAATTAAACCCAGGAGCATTAACCGGAACAGCAGACAGTATGTGCTTTGGTCCATTGTCAGAATTACTTCCAGCTTCATTGAAAGTTCTCGAAGAACACAAAAAATAATTAATAAATATTTATAATCCCATATTTTCTTTTTTTTAACATTTTTATGTCATAAGAATAATTTATTTTTAAATTAAATATATTAAATTTATAAACCTCCACAGGCAACCAATATAATATATAATAAATCGGTGATTTAATGGATTTTTCACACATACGGGACAATTTTGAAAATTTAAAAGAAGATACTTCCAAAGAAAACCTAAAAAACGGACTAATATCAAAAGAAGATGCCTTAAAGTTATTTAATATTTCCAAAGGTAATGATTATTTAAATTTATTCAGTATTGCATCAGAAGTAAGGGACTATTTTAAAAAAGAAATAGAAATAATATCTTCAATCCATATCACCAATATATGTTCCGTAAATCCGAAATGTTATTATTGTGGTTTCGCGGCGGGAACTTCAAAGGAAGGATATTATGAGCCATTTAGAACGACAGACGAAGAAATAAAAAATTCCGCAATAGCAATTGAAAAAAGTGGAATTATGAGAGTTAGCTGTTCCTCAGCACATGGATATGGGGGCAAAGAAACATTACGAACTTTGAAAATAGTTAAAGAAAATACAAATTTAGAAGTTTTAGTAAATGCTGGGGCAGATTTTACAGAAAACTGCATAAAAGAATTAAAAAAACATGACATCGATATAATTTGCTGTAATTTAGAAACCATTAATAATAAAGTATTTAAATCAGTTAAACCAGGGGAAGATTTAGAAAATAGAATAAATATCTGTAAATTGGTAAAAAAATATGATATAAATTTATCATCTGGTTTATTGTTAGGAATAGGGGAAAGTTATGAGGATAGGGCAAATCATTTATTGTTTTTAAAGGAGCTCCCTGTGGATGAAATTCCTATAATGGGATTTAATCCATATAAAGATACACCGATGGAAAACCATCCAAAATGTTCGGCGTTGGAACAGGCTAAAACTATTGCCATAAGTAGGTTGATGTTTCCAGATATTAGAATTACATCACCAACCCCAACAATTGGAGCGGAGCTTGTTCAATTTGCACTAATGGGAGGGGCAAGCAACATAGCAACCGTAATACCAGACAACCACCCAATGAATATAAAAGGAGTGGGAAATCCAAAAACGGGCAATTTAAAAGAAGTTGTTAAAATGATTGAAGAGTTAGGACTAACTCCAAAAATAAAAAAATAAATTGGGGCATTATGAAAAATCTAATCGGAATTAACCCAAATCAAAGATTGGTGGCAATAACCAGGATGTATAGGGATATTGCAGAAATAATCGATATAGAGGATTATGATGTAGTTAATCCATACAACAATAAACTAAAAGAACGATATGATTTATTGATTATTTCAAAGGGATATAAGGAAAGAGTGGAAAAATTAAATCCATATCCTATTTTTGAAATAAAATCTGCCACTTTTAACGATTTAATAGATAGTATGGAAAATTTAATTAAATTAAATATCGGAGATAAAAATAAAATAAAAAACTACAATGAAACAATTAATATAGCCCAAAACCGAATTAAATCAATGAAATATAATAATACAATTAAATTAAATAGTAATTCAACATTTATAAAAAAAATTATAATTGATCTAGGTTTAACTCTGTCAGATGATGGAATTACAATAATTCCCGATTATATGGCCAATAAATGCGACATTAATGACAATAAAGATATTGTAATTTTAAAAACCCATAATTATGATTTAAATACATTAGAAAGAATTGAAAACAGATATTTACAAATTATAAATTCCATAAATTCATTATAATATTAAATGTATATATGTTAAAGGTGGTTAGATGCATGACATAATCAAAAGTGCCGTAAATGATTTAGATGCCTGTTTAGAATTAAGAGGACTAATTACCAATAAATTAACAAATAATAAATTAACCGAAGGGGATATAATTTCTGTTGTCGATGCTGTCGGGGAGCTCCCAATAGAAGACATACAAAAAATAGGTAGCAACCTTAGAAAATTCCCATTAGGTTGCGATTTAGTTGAAATAGGAATTGGACCTTGTTCCTCCTCTTTAACGATGCCCCAATTGGTGGAAAATTCTATGCTTTCAGATTATATGGGCTTTCCAATACATATTTGTGCCTATGCTTTGGGAGATATTGCAGAACGGGAAAGCATAACACCATTAGAAGTATTTAAAACCATATCTGAAAGCGTAGAAGTTCCTATTGATTTAGACCATTTTGGAAAATATGGAGCCATGAGATTTCCAAAGGAAATAACTCACTGTGGAGGAGATTGTTATAGAATGGGAGCTCCCTCCGAAGGTTGCCCAAGAGGTAGAATTCATAAAAGATTAATCGATAAAGAAAAAGAATATTCTTATGAATTTAATGACTGGATAAAATTATCCTCCACAGTTTGCATAAATGTTGTGGAAGAACAGGGGGGAGAAGAACATGGAGCTCCACTTGAAGAAATGAAAATTGTGGCAAATGAAGCACATAAACATGGTAAAGGTTTAGAGGGCATATTCCATATTGGAGATGGATATGATGATTTAATCACTGGTTTAAAGTCATGTGTGGATTTGGGGGTTGATGCTTTTGTAGTTGAGGGAGCTCCTTTTAACAGGGCAAAAGATAGATTAAAAACATTTGCAAAAGCAATTGCCGTATCCCGAATACTTGTAAAAGGGGGAGTGGTTGCCACAAATGGAGCTTATGAGGATGAATGTAGAATAGGGCTTAGAAGTGGTTTAAACATGATATTAAGCGGATTCTCTGGAAACCATCACGGCTATATGTGTGGATATTCGCCAGACACAGCAAAGAGAGGAAACTTCGGAGCTCCACGGGTTTTAAGAATTATTAAAGAAGAAATTGAATATAATAAATTGGATACCTGTTTATTAACTAAACCAGTATTAAGAGCATTAACAAAAAGTGCCAAATTTTTAAATTATGGTGGAAATAGTTTAATTTATCCAAATAAAATAGGAGATTTCTTTACTGGCGATGCTCATTGGGTGGCAGTAAATAACAGCAATTTAGCAAACAACCTACACACAAAAACCATTGATGACATTGAAAAAGTAGATAAGATAGGAGCTCTCGGGGGGCGATATGTAGCTTGGGGACTTATTGACGCCTTAAAACCAGAGGAAGTTTATATCTCCGATGCCAATAAATGGGTGGAATATGCCACAATTAAAATATTAAATGATGCAGGAATAAATGCCTATGGAACAGATGGAAACGATAAAAAAGTTATAGAACAGGCAGATAAATCATTTATTACCTCATTTATCCCAGAAATTAACTTAAAAATAAAAAATAGATATAATAAAGATGTTGAAAGTTTGATTTAATTTATATATTTTTTTATTATTTTTTTCTTAAATGAATACAATCCCCAACAGAAATATTTTTAATAACATTATCATCTGTTTTAAGATATAATCCATTAAAATCTATATCCTGCACAATACCGATTATTTCATTGTTTGGAGTAATTATTTTAACTTTTTCCCCAATTGTAGCAGAATATTCTTTATATTTATTTAAAATCTCCTTTTCAGTTAATTCTTTATATTTATTGAAGTTATTAATAAATACATTTAGTATTTCTTGTTTATTAAATTCTTTACCTTCTATTTCTTTTAAAGATGTTGCAATATCCTTTATTTCGGCATCTATTGTATTGTTAATATTTATGCCTATCCCCACAACTACAAAGCCATAATTTAAGTTAATTTCCCCCAATATTCCTGATATTTTTTTATAATCTGTTGAATGGTTATTTTTTACAATAATATCATTTGGAAACTTTATTCCAAAAACCTTCGGTTTTTGTCTTCCAACGATTCCAAAAACCTTCGGTTTTTGTCCTCCCACGGTTCCAAAATCCTTAGTTGAATAATTATTTAATGTATCCACAATAGATAAAGAAGCCATAAAATTAATTTGTTCCACTTTAATATCTTTTATATCTAATAACATGGAGAAATATAGTCCCCCATAGTTAGAATACCATAACCGATTAAGTCGCCCCTTACCTTTTGTTTGAATATCTGAAACTACAACAATATTTCTTTTTCCTTCTTTTCCCAATTCTATACAGTCCATATTTGTGGAAATTGTAGTTTTTAAGTGTATTATTTTAAATTTATTGTTGGATTTATTATTTATCTGCATAATTTTCCTTATTTTATTATTTATTAATATTATTTTATTTAGTATTAACTATAATAGTTTTAATTTCGCTCATTTCGTCAATGGCATATTTTATACCTTCCCTACCTAATCCACTGTGTTTAATTCCTCCAAATGGCATGTTGTCTATTCTAAATGTAGGACTATTGTTTATCAATACTCCCCCATATTCCAAATTGTCTGCAAAATATAATGCTTTATTTATGTCCTGTGTAAATACTCCCGAGTGGAGCCCATAATTTGAATTATTTGCCTGATTTAGTGCCTCATTCATGTCATTTACCCTAATAATTGGTAAAACTGGGGCAAAAATTTCGATATTTGCTAAAATATTATCCGCTGTGATTTCCAATATTGTTGGATATATTATACTATTTTCCCTCTTTCCACCGCATATCAATTTTCCCCCTTGCCCTATTGATTTATTTATTAATTTTTCCACTCTTTCCGCACTATCCAATGATATTAAAGAACTAATATTTGTATCCTCATCTAATGGATTGCCTATTTTTAATTTTTTAACTTTTTCAACTATTTTATTTATAAATTCATCTGCCACTTCCTGCTCTATTAGAACCCGTCCAACAGAAATACAAACCTGACCAGAATTTAAAAATTTACCGCTCATACAAGATTCCACGGCTTTATTTATATTTGCATCTTTTAATATTATCATTGGATTATTTCCCCCCAATTCAAGAGTTATTTTTTTAAATCCTGCCTTTTTTGTAATTGATTCGCCAACTTCTACACTTCCAGTAAATGACAGTTTATTTATTTTATTATTTTTTACGATTTCATCCCCTACAATATGCCCCTCCCCAGTTAATAGGTTAAATACTCCCAACGGTATTTTTTTACTTTTTAAAACTTTTTCAATAATCTTTGTTAATTCAATAGTTATCATCGGAGCTTTTGATGATGGGTGAGCTACTATACTATTTCCCATAGCTATTGCCGGAGCTATTTTATGTGCAAATAGGTTTAATGGAAAATTAAATGGAGTAATTGCACCAACTAATCCAACTGGTTCTCTTTTTGTTATTACCATCCCATCGTCAAAAGGTATAGTTTCCCCCCTTAACTCCCTTGAATAAAATGCTGAAAATTTAAATGTGGTTATTGTTCTATCTACCTCAATAATTGACTGTTTTATTGGCTTTCCTACATCAATAGTTATTAATTTTGCCAATTCTCTTTTATTTTTGGATAATTCTGAAGCTATTTTCATTAATATATTATATCTTATAGTTGGGCTTAGATTTTTCATTGTAGATTTATGTTCCTCGGCTATTTTTATTGCTTCTTTTGTCTCATTTCTACTTAATGATGGTATATACCCTATTATTTCATTATTGTATGGATTTTTTACTTCTATATCTTTTCTATTTATCCATTCTCCATTTATAAACATATATATCACCCCTTTTTGTATCTTGGAACTTTTTGAACATATAAAATATAAATTTAAATAATTTGGTAATATTATTAAGGATAATAATTATAATGACAAAATACCATCAACAATGCTAATAATACCAATAATATAATCAATATTAATAATATATATGCAGTGATTTATTATATTAAGTTTTATAATTAAATTATAAAAAATATTGTATGATGTGATAATAATGTTGGCCATTTTAAAACTTGGAGGGAGCATATTATGCGATAAAAATACTCCTTTTTCAGTAAAAACAGATGATTTAAAAAGAATGTCCTTAGAGATAAAAAAGGCAATTGAATATTATAAAAATAAAGGAGAGATATTAAATTTAATAATCGTTCATGGCGGCGGTTCATTTGGACATCCTGTTGCAAAAAAATACATTAAAACAAATGAAAATGGAGAAAAAGTATTTTTTAACATGGAAAAAGGATTTTGGGATATTCAAAATGCCATGCGAAAATTTAATAATATTGTTATTGAGGAGCTCCATCAACAAGAAGTCCCTGCTGTATCAATTCAACCTTCTTCATTTATATTATTTGATGAGAAGGGGGAGCTCCACTTTGATACCTATGCAATAGAAGGAATGTTAAAAAGAAATTTAATTCCTGTTATACACGGCGATATTGTGTTGAAGGGAGAAAATAACTATAAAATATTTTCCGGGGACCATGCCCTACCATATTTATCAAAAAAATTAAATCCTGATTTAAGCCTACATGCCTCCGATGTAGATGGCGTTTATGATTTGGATAAAAAAACAATAAAAAAAATTAATTCAGATAATATAAACGATGTTTTAAAATGTTTAAAACCATCAAATAAACAGGACATTACAGGGGGGATGTATTTAAAAGTAATGGAATGTTATAATTTAGGCATAAAAACCATAATATTTAATGGTAGTAAAAAAGATAATATATATAAGTCATTAATTGGAGAGGTTAATGGAACTAAAATTAATTAAAAAAATAAAAAATAAAAAGAAATATCGAAAATATTTAAACTATTTTCTTTTAATTTTTATCATATCGCCCAAAGTAAATTCGCTATCATCGGCGCCCCCTTCGTATTCCTCGGAGCTCCCTTCATAAAGTGTTATATTTAATTCTTTTTCTAATCTTTTTACATATTTTTCTTCTGGCTCTAACTCATTTCTCTCAATTTTATGTAGTGTAGATTCCTTTATACCTATCTGTTTTGCAAGTTCTTTTAGTGTCCATCCTCTTTTTTCCCTTGCCTGTTTTATTACGGTTCCGTAATCTTCTACTACCATCTTTAATGTATCAAATAAATCTTTTCTTGGTTTTTTCGGTCTTGATGATGAATATTCAGTACCCCTACCACTTCTTCTGCCTTTTGTATCGGGCATTCTCGAATAATTTTGTATAATTGTCCCAAATTTAGCACAATCGTCGCATACCTGCATCTCTACCCCTTCAATTCTTGAAGTAAGGAGTTTTGTTGTTTCTTTTCCACATAGTTCGCACTGCATAATATCACCATCATTTATATTTTGTTCAAAAAATATGTTATTTAAATGCCCATATTTTTTGTATTTATTATTAAGTTAAAATATTATGTCTATACTATTTTGTAATTTCAAATTTTCCAGAGGAAAATTTATACAATATATAAATTTTTCGTTGTAAAATTTATACGACTGTAAAAATTCTGAAAGAATTTGAGGTATCGTAAAAACTCCTTCGGAATTTTGAGACTGTAAAAAGTTCCCGAACGAGCCATATAACAATATTTATATATAGTTAAATTTCATAATATTATGGTATAAATATATAAGTAGGATATCGTATGTATATGTCCTATATATATTATATATTCTATATTATTCTATGTATATTTTAGATAATAATTTAATTTAAATAAACAATTAGTAGTATTAATTATTTAATATTATAGGGGATATATTATGACAACTCCAACTTATGATGAGGATATAGGAAATAAAAACATAGACACGGACATAGCTGAATTTAAAGAAAAGGCAAAAATTGCAGAACTTGAAAGTACAATATTAAGAATGGATTTAGAAAAAAGGGGATTATTAAAAGCTAATGAAGAATTAAATAAGGAAGTAGAAGTCCTTAGAAGAGAATTAGAAAAATTAAGAGTTCCTCCGCTTATTATTGGGACTGTCACAGATAAAGTTGGAAAAGAAAAGGCAGTAGTTAAAAGCTCCACAGGTCCAAGTTTTTTGGTTAGTATTTCTAAATTCATAGATAGCAATGAAATCGTACCTGGTACAAGAATATGTTTAAACCAGCAAACTCTATCTGTTGTAGAAATATTGCCAAATGAAAAAGATTACAGGGCTTTGGCAATGGAAATCGAGGAAAAACCAGATATTACATTTGATAAGATAGGAGGGCTGGACAAACAAATAAAAGAAGTTAAGGAGGTAGTGGAGCTCCCATTAACCCATCCAGAATTATTTGAAAAAGTAGGTATTGAACCACCTAAGGGAGTATTGCTTTACGGGCCACCTGGAACAGGTAAAACGCTACTTGCAAAAGCCGTAGCAAATGAAACCAATGCATCATTTATAAAACTCGTTGGTTCTGAATTAGTTAAAAAATTTATAGGGGAAGGGGCAAAACTTGTAAAAGATGTATTTAAATTGGCGAGAGAAAACGCACCCACAATAATATTTATTGATGAAATTGATGCCGTAGCAAGTAAAAGAACAGAATCACTCACAGGGGGAGATAGGGAAGTTCAAAGAACACTCATGCAACTTCTTGCAGAGATGGACGGCTTTGAGTCAAAAGGAGATGTAAAAATAATAGGGGCCACAAACAGACCAGACATACTTGATACAGCAATATTGAGACCTGGAAGATTTGACAGAATTATTGAAGTTCCTGCACCCACAGCAGACGGAATAGTAGATATATTAAAAATCCATACAAAAAATATGAATTTAAAAGGCGTAGATTTAGAAAAAGTTGCAGAACATGCCGAAGGTTGTGTTGGTGCTGATTTAAAGGCCGTATGTACCGAAGCTGGTATGCTTGCAATAAGAGATAGAAGAGAATTCGTTACAATGGACGACTTTTTAAGTGCCATTGAAAAGCTAACAGGGGAAAAGGAAGAAGAATATGCATTTAAAGAACATCCTGCTGTAATGTATGGATAAAATATTTATTTAATTATTAATGAATTATATATTTAGGAGCTCCATAATAATCCCCAATATATTTTATTCAAATAAATTATATATTTTTAATATTTTAAAAAATTCATTTTTTTATATTTTTAATATTCTTTATTTTTTTTAATAGTATTATGACATATTTAATTTTATAATAAAACCCATAATTACAATAATGGATAATAATAATACTAATAATAATAAAAATACTTTCTATGTGATATTATGAAAATAGGAATAGTAGGAGCTGGATTAGGCGGATTATTGGCGGGTGCAATTTTATCAAAAAACTACGATATAACAATATATGAAAAATTGCCAATTGTAGGGGGTAGATTTACTAACTTACCATATAAAGGATATCAATTAACTACTGGAGCCCTCCACATGGTGCCACATGGGGCAGACGGTTATTTAGCCCAACTTATTAAAAAAGCAGGTTGTTCCGTAAATATAATTAATTCGGCCGTTGAGGGATATTTTAAAATTAAAGGCAAAGATAGAACATATAAAGAATTATTTGGTATTGTTGGATTTAAAGATAAATTAAAAGCCTTAAAATTAATGGCAGATTTAAAAATGGGAAAATTTGACGATAATGCCTCGTTTGGAGAGTTATTAAAAGATATTCCTTATGCCTACGAGGTTGGAAACTCGTTTACAGGTTGGGCTTTAAGTTTAACTGCGGATGATACACCAATAAGTGAAGTAAAAGAAATTGCGAAACACTATAAAAAATTTGGCGGTCCTGGAATGATTGTTGGAGGATGTAGTTCCATAATTAACGAACTTGTAAAAGTAATAGAAAAAAATAATGGAAAAATTATAACTAATTACAATGTAAAAAACATTACGATAGAAAATAACAAAGGATACATTGACTCAAATGAATTTGATATAGTAATAAGTAATTTATCGCCCACAATTACGGAAAAAATATCAAATGTGGACATAATAAATAATGGCAATAATAATGGAAAAAAACCAATTCCCTCAAAAGGGATTAAAATAGCCATAGGTAGTAAAGAAAAACTAATAAATCATAATACCATAGTATTCACTCCCGAATGCGAAAGGATAAATGGATTTAACTGCCCATCAAATGTGGATAAAAATCTTGCAAAAGAAGGACGAAATTTAATAATGGTGCACGGAATACAAATAACAAACAATGTTAAAAAAGAAATAGATATTATGTTAAATGATATTGAAAATATATATTCTGAAAAAAATATTAACTATGAAATTATACATATTCAATCATATAGGGATGATATGCCTGTAAATCATGCTTCAAATGGAACGGATTTAAATCCTATTGTTAATGATAGGCTGTATCTAGTTGGAGATGGAGTTAAGGGAAAAGGTGGAATTGAAGTTGAAGGCGTTGCGTTAAGTGTGATGAAAGTAATGGACAGTATAAATGATATTAATAAGTAGTGTATATTTATTTAATGTCGGCGGGAGCTCCGTCCATAAGGGCAGAGTAGTTCACCTTAATAATATATATCCCATATAAATATATTAATTAAATATATTGATATAAATATCTTATAGTCAATCTCGGGCTTTTTCGTATAATGCCGTAATTGAAAGCAAATATATTATTATATTACTAAAAATATAGTGAATATACCAATAATTAGGACGGATAAGGACGGCTATTGAACTTACTATAAATGGTGTTATAATGTATCTCACAAAAGATGAAGAAAAAATATATAATGGAGAAATGGGGGAAACTCTTGAAACCTGTATGAATCTCATAGTATCATTGGGGGACATATATGGTGCTGAAAAACTTATTCCAATTACTTCTGCACAAGTTTCGGGAGTATCATATAAAACCATAGGAGATAAAGGGCTGGAATTTTTAAAAGACATGTCAAAACAAGGAGTAAAAGTATCAGTCCATACTACGCTAAATCCTGCTGGAATGGATTTAAATAATTATGAGACATTGGGAATTCCAAAAGAATTTGCAAAAAAACAGCTTGAAATAATAACATGTTTTAGAAAATTGGGCATAGAATTAGGTTGCACCTGCACACCATATTTATGTGGTAATATTCCTATGAAAGGCTCCCATATATCCTGGGCGGAATCCTCTGCTGTATCCTATGCAAATTCAATAATTGGGGCAAAAACAAATAGAGAAGGCGGTCCTTCTGCTCTAGCTAGTGCAATATTGGGAAAAACTCCATATTATGGCTATCATTTAGATGAAAATAGAGTCCCAACACATATTGTAGAAGTGGGAGCTCCACTAAATAACACTGCTGACTTCGGAGCTCTGGGTTCAATTGTTGGAAAAATTGTTAAAAATGGAGTTCCATATTTTAGATTTAATAAAAATGACATAAAAGGAGCTCCCATTAAAACAAGTAAATTAAAAGGATTGGGTGCTTCAATGGCAGCAAGTGGAGGGGTAGCATTATATCATGTTGAAAACATCACACCAGAATCCCAATGGGCTAAAAATTATATTGAGAAAGAGGGGGAAAACTACATTGAAAAAATAATAATTTCAAAAGAGGACATAGAAAATGAATACAATTCATTAAATTCCACAGATGAAGTTGATTTAATATGTGTTGGTTGCCCACATTGTGATTTAGAAGAAATTAAAGAAATTGTTGAATTTATACAAAATAATAATTTGGATAAAAATGACAATAATAAATTTAAATGTGATTTATGGGTTTGCACATCAATATATATCAAATCCATTGTAGATAGAATGGGCTGGACCGAAATAATAGAAAATGCAGGAGGTAAAATAGTAATAGATACCTGTATGGTTGTAGCTCCTATCGAGGACATGGGGTATAAAAACATTGCAACAAATTCTGGTAAAGCTTCCCGATATCTTCCGAGCTTTTGTGGGAGCTCCGTATTATTTGGAAATATACAAGAAATATTAAAAAAAGGAATTTAATATTAATTGATAGTAGATACTGTGGCTTTTATTAGTGAATTTCCTTTTGGACATTTTATTTTTTCATGGAGCTCCATGATTTTATATTTTTCAGGCATTCCTTCGGAATGACATAAATTATAGTATTTACATAATATATTATTGCATTGAATATCGCTGTGGGATAAGGTTAAACCCTCCAGTGCCTTTTTTGATTCAATAAGTATTGTAAAATTATTAGAGGGCTCTACCTCAATAACTTTAACTCCGTCCCCATATGCTATGCATGGATGCTTTGCAGACCTAACACTAACTATCCTATATCTTTTCCCGACTATCAAACCATCATGACATATTTTTTTAAACCTACATTCAGAACATTCCTCCAAAACACCACAATAAATAAATTCATTTCCAGTTTTTGCTATTTTACTTCCAATAAGGGTTATTCGTTTATCCATAATCTCACCAAGGCATAATATATAATAAATATAATAAATATAAATAATAATATTTACAAAATATATTATAAAAAGATATTATATATGTAAGATGTTTGAGAACTTTTGCATTAATAAAATTCCATAACCTACAAAATTATTATAATTAATTATTTTATAGTCAATCTTCGGTCTTTTTCACTAAACATCCTATGAAAAGCTAAATCTATCCATATCGTCAATAATGAAGAAATTCATTTACAAAATCTTCGATTTTGTAAAAAATCTCGAAGAGATTTTAGTTAATAATTAGGCAGATAATGGACAGTTATTGAAGATTAACTATATAGTCAATCTTCGGTCTTTTTCATAAATATGCTACGATTAAAAGCTAAAATCTTATCATATTATAATAAATTAGGAAATTCATTAATAATTCTCAAAACTCCGAAGGAGTTTTTACGACATGCAATAATCAGAGATTATTGAATCCCAGGGGGACCTCAAAATTCCAGAGGAATTTTTACGATAGGACAAACAAGAGACAGTTATTGAACTTACTATAATTCACTAATATTTTATGGTCTATTATGGGCAATTGGTTAAAAAACCTTTGATTGCCAATAATTTCTTTAACATTTAATTTTTCGGATATATTTTATATCTATATATTATGATATAATATATAATAATAAATAAGAAGTAATATTAATAATATTTAATTAATAATATCTAATTAATATAATAAAATATGGTGTAAATATGTGTGGCATAATAGGATATATCGGAAACCAGCAGGCATCACCTATACTTTTAAACGGATTGAAAAGACTAGAATATAGGGGATATGATAGTTGCGGTATTGGAATTATCGATAATACCAATCCAAATGACATAAATATCATAATAAAAAAAAATATTGGTAAAGTTAATGAAGTGTCTGCAAAAGAGGACTTTTCAAATATGAATGGGTATGTGGGAATAAGCCACGATAGGTGGGGCACCCATGGAAAGATAACTAAGGAAAATGCCCACCCCCATACAGATTGTAATAATAATTTATGTGTTGTCCATAATGGAATAATTTCTAACTATGCGGAATTAAAAACCATATTAATGGATAAAGGACATAAATTTAAATCAGAAACCGATACAGAGATAATACCCCACCTAATCGAAGAAGAATTAAAAAAATATGACGGTCCTTCTGAGAACGATTATATATATGCAATAAAAGAGGCTCTTAAAAAAATTGACGGAACTTATGCTATTCTTATATTAAACAAAAACTTTCCGAATATGTTGGTGGGAGTTAAAAATGAGAGCCCACTTATTGTGGGATTAAAGGAAAATGAATATTTTTTAGGGAGTGATATATCTGCATTTTTAGAATGGACAAAAGATATTATTCCATTAGAAGATGGAGATATTGTAATTTTAAAAAAAGATGATAACAATTCAGATGCCAATGGTACCGGCGCTAATTTATCATATAAAATATACAACAACGATATAGATGCCACCAATAAAAGAGAAAAAATAACTATTGAATGGGATATAGAAAGTGCTGAAAAGGGAGGATACGAGCACTTTATGTTAAAGGAAATTATGGAAGAACCTGAAATTATAAAAGATTCCTCCAAAATATCCACTTCTGAGATAAAAGAATTGGCAAAGGAAATGAAAAATTATGATAAAATATATATTGTTGCAATGGGGACTTCATTAAATGCATCAATGGTGGCAGAATATTGGTTTTCAAATCATAATAAATTAATTATACCATGTGATTCCTCGGAATTTTTAGTAAAAGGCATAATAGACGAAAATACGCTTGTTATAGGAATTACTCAAAGTGGGGAAACATATGACACCATAAAAGCCCTAAAATATGCCAAAAAACAGGGGGCAAAAACTGCCACAATTGTAAATGTTCTTGGGAGCTCCGCAACTCGTGAGGCCGATATTACAATTATGATGGGTTCTGGTATTGAAATATCAGTATGTGCCACAAAAACATATATGTCCCAATTAATGATATTATATAGATTATTCATAGAATATGGGTTGGTTATTGGAAAAGATATGAGTAAATACCAGCAAGAAATGGAAAACATACCAAATTACATTAAAGAAGTAATTGGGGAGAAAGAACGGGAAAATATAAAACGAATAGCAAAAAATTTAACTGCGTCGAACTATCTATTTATATCAAAGGGAGTAAATTTGCCTAATTCATTGGAGGGGGCTCTGAAATTTAAAGAGATTACTTACCTACATGCCGAAGGTATGAGTAGCGGGTTTTTAAAACACGGTACAATATCTCTTATTGACGAAAATATGGATACAGTTGTATTAATTCCGCCTACAAAATCGGAATTGTTTAAATCCGTGTTGGCAAATATTGAAGAAATAAAAGCTCGAAATGGAAAAATAATTGGAGTTAGTCCTGTGGAATCTCAAAATATTGAAAATATAATAAAAGTTCCTGATGTGATGGAAGAAGTAAGTCCTTTTGTTTATGCCCCTGCCTGTCAATTGTTGGCATATTATAAAGCTGTTGAAATGGGAAGAGATGTAGATAAACCCAGAGGATTGGCTAAAAGTGTTACGGTCGAATAATTTTAATAAATAATATTATATTAAATTTCTTCATATATTCTTTTTAAAAAGATTGTATCATACTCCATTTTTGGACTTTCACAAATTACAGTCCCTGAAACATTAAAATCTTTTAAAACTTTTAAAACTTCTTTATATTTAAATTCGGAGTTATCCAGTGGTAAATGATTTTTTTCTCCTCCTTTTCCATATTCTATTCCTGATATGTGAGCATGAATATCCTGAATAGCTCTTTTTCCCAATTTATTTTCCACATTTTCCATTATATTATAAAATGAATTATAATCATTTATTTTTCCCAAACTTCGAGCATAAATATGGGAAAAATCTATACATGGCAATATATCCAATTCTTCGGATAAGGATATTAATTCCTCAATACTTCCAAATTGAGTAATTTTTCCCGTTGTTTCTGGCCTAATCATTGCATTTATTTTATTTTCTTCCAAATAATCAATTATTCTTTTAATATTATTTATCATTGTTTTATATACTATTTCTTTATCCATTTTAAGATAATATCCCGGGTGAAATACCACATTTTTATTTTTTGGGCTTATTTTTCCAAATATACTTAATATTTTAGCGGAATCCGTTATTCTTTTTATACTACTTTCAACTTTTTCCTGCTCCTTAGCATTTAAATTTATATAATATGGTGCATGGACACTTAATGTAAGGTTGTTGGAGTGATTTTTTAATTCCTCTGCCTTTTCCTCCTTTATATTAACTCCCCTAACAAATTCTATTTCCATAGCCTTTAACTCAATTTTTTTCAAAAATTCAAATGCTCCCAAAGTTGTTCTTGGTTTAACATTTAATGGTATTCCTGCTGTTCCAAATTTTAACATAAAATCTCCTTTTAAATATGATTTACAATAAATTATAATAAATACTATATGTGTATTATTTATGATATTATCAATATTGGCATAATATATGGTGTGTGGTGCAATTATGAATTTAAAAATAAAATATTATTTAGAATTAATAAGGGTAAAAAACTGTTTAACTGCTTCATTTGGAACTATCATTGGTGGGCTAATAGCTTCAAATTTTAATTTTGGATTAATTGGTTATATATTACTTGCCTCTTTAATTGTATTTTTGGTTTGTGGCTTTGGAAATGCCTTAAATGATATACAAGACATTGAAATTGATAAAATAAACAAGCCAAACCGACCATTACCATCAAATAAAATATCATTAAAAAGTGCAACAATATTTTCTTATTTATTAATGATATCTGGGATTATAATATCATTATTTAATATGATTTGTTTTGCAATTGCTTTAATTAATTCCATTGTATTATATTTGTATGCTAAAAAATACAAACGAAACAAAATAATAGGAAATTTAATTGTAGCATACCTAACTGGCTCTATTTTTATATTTGGTGGTGCATCGGTTGGAAATGTGGAAATTACACTAATATTGTTTCTTTGTGCTTTATTTGCTACATGGAGTAGGGAAATTATAAAAGATTACGAAGACTTAGACGGAGATAAATCCGAAGGAGTTATTTCACTTCCTATAAAATATGGCAAAAACTCTATTTTCGTAGCGATTGGGTTTTTACTTTGTTCTATACTGCTAAGTCCATTGCCTTATATATTGGGTATGTTCGGAGCTCCCTATTTAATGGCCATAATGATATGCAATGTTTTATTTATATTGGCAGTTTTAAAATTATTAAAAAATCCCTCAAAAGAAATTGCAGGGAGCTCCTCAAAATATATTAAAATAATAATGAATTTAGTGCTTTTAAGTTTCGTAATTGGTTCATTGATGTAAAAAAGAATAAAAAATTTTATAATAAATATATAATATTAATTAAATCTTTTTAATATTGCTTTTTCTATCTGCTAACTCCATTCTTTTAGCATCATTCCAATTACTTATATTTTGTAAGTATCCGGTAATTCTACTGTATTTTTGAATATCGAGACTCCCACAATTATTACAATTATCCTTTAATCCTCCCATAGCAACACTACATTTTTCACAAATACTTAAATTTTTAGTGTATGTCCAGAAACCTACATCTCTTGTGGATATTTTTCTTGTTATCTCCATTAGTGCCTCTGGGTCAGCATATGCCTCTGCATTCCAGAAGTGCCCCATATGTCCTCCATTGCATAGTGGGTGGAATACCTCATCAATTGCAACTTTTTCGCCCAGCGTTATGCCTTCATCTACTCTTGGGTGAGAGGAGTTTGTATAGTATGTAGAACCAATGTTGGACAAATCTCCTTTAACTACTGATTCTGTTTCTTTTTTATAGTGTTGGTGGTCTAATCTTGCAAATCGTCCTGCTGTGGATTCTGCTGGTGTTTGAGTGACTGTCCATCTTAAACCTGTTTCTTTTTTAAGGTTGTTTGCATAATTTCTCATGAATTCTATTACCTTTCTACCAAATTCAACAGCTTCTTTTGACTGATGGAGCTCCTCGCCAACATGGAATTGTAGGAGCTCATTTAATCCAACAAATCCAAATGTTTTTGTTGTATTATCATATCTGTAATATTGTTCCTCTTCCTGTTCCCTATCAAATCTTTGAGTCATAAATGGCATTATTCTATCATTCAATATTTTTTGAGTGATATCATGCTTTATATCAAGTGCCTCTTTAATTACGCCCATTTTTTCAGACAATATCTCAAATAATTTATCGTCGTCCCCCCCTGCTTCGTAGGCAATTCTAGGGAGATTAAGAGTATACCATTGCATATTTCCAGTTCTAAGTGTATCTTGTTCAGCATCTCCTGTCCAATCCCCACTTAATCTAGTCCTACAACCCATGGCATTTGTGTTGTTTGCCTGCCATTCTGGATTCATATTTATAAAATAAGGTAATCCCCATTTACTACTTAATTCGTGAAGTTTTATCATAAGATGTTTATTTTCATCTTTAAATGCATTTTCTCTTAATTTTACTATAAAGTTAGGGAATAAAAATGGTTTTCCTACGGCATCGCCCTCCATTACTACATCTATAAGGGCCTCCAATATCATTTTTGCCTCTTCTTCATATTCTCCATAAGTTCCTCTCGTAGTTCCAGCAATTGCAGCAGGTTTATCTTTTAAGTATTTTGGAATTTCTATTTCTAAATTCATACTACTGAATACTGTATTATGGCACAATATTCCTGTTGCAGTAATGAAATTTTCATTATCTTCAACACTTAAATCATAAACATATTCTTCGTAGTCAGTTTCTTTTATTTCTTTTATTTCAAATGGCACGTTCAATTTGAATTTAGTTATTTCATCTCTTAATTCAGGATTCATTTCTTCAATTTTTTCCAAGGTAGTTAGTTTTAATTTCCTATTTGATGATTTCCATGCGTAATCATCGCATGGTTTTTTATCCGCAATATTTCTTAGGTATTCTTTTATTATTCTGTAATCATAACTTAACTGCTCGTAATCTGAACCTTTTATTCTGTCTTTTTTGCATTTTGGAATAATATATTCATCTAATACATCAGTACTGTTTTTCGCTATTTCAATTACATACAATTTATGGTTTCTTTGGGATTCTATGCCTTTAATTTTAACCCGTTCCCCTTCTTCATTAACTTTGTTTATTGAATACATCATGTTTAATCCAGATAGTAAAATATGCAGTTGTCCAAGCAATTGTTCTGATGTTGTATATATCTGAACTCTTCCATCTTTACTGATGTATCCGTCTCCGCTTATAAGACCGCCCAAAAATGCCTGTTTTATTTCTTTGTCCCCTTTCAGTATAAATTCAGGAATGTTTTTATTTGGAGCTCCGCTATTTATACATATTACATTTTTGATGAATTCATACACCCCTTTGTTTGTAAATAAAATATTGTTCTCCTTTTCAATAGTTAGGGTAATGTTTTCGTTAATATTTTTTAAGAACTTCTCTATGAATTTAACGACATCATCATCTGTTGTAGATATTCTTATACTATTGGTACCATAACTTCCTTCTGCAACAAATAATCCTAAAAATTGACATAATTCTTTTGTTATTTCTATATTTTCAGGAATATCGTTTTGTCTGCTGTTGTATTTTGAATCTGACCTTGCATACTCTGTACTGATTAAGTCTCCAATTTTGTACTCAATAGTGTATGGATTATCAAAGTTTCTAATTATGTGGCTCATTTCTTTTGGTTTTACCTGCACAAGTTGTCCATTTTCATTGTAATTGAACAGTGAGTGGTCTTCTGTAATAGATACCGTTGTTCCATCCTTTCCAACGACTTTATAGATTTTATTGTGCGGTTTATGCCTAGATAGTGCATAAACTCTTTTAAATTCTGTCTTACCCGTATTGATATTTACAGATATGGTATATACTTCATCTTTTTCATCTAAATATAATATTTCTGTATCTCCATTAACGGTTATTTTTTCGTTATATTTCTCCATTACTTCATTAATATATTCTCCAATTTTGCAAATTTTTAATTTTTCATTGTCTTTTATGAATATTAGTTCGTCTTTTACTAATGACTGACCTCCACGAGCCACATACATTTGATTCATTTCATAAATAAACATTTGCATGAGCTGTTTTACCCGGTCATAAGGCAATCCTTTCATATACGGTGCCAACCAGATATTAAACTCATCAATAGATTGACCTCCACTCATCTCACATTGTGCAGCACTTAACACTTTTGCGGCATGTTGTATAGCAACTTCGGCATGTTTTGCAGGTTTTGATACACTTGTATGATTTCCAGTTCCGTCAACCTTCAACCCATTTAAAAAGAATTCTCTTAAATCGTGCTGACAGCATACTGGTCTTATTGCGGCATACTCCAAATCATGCAAATGAATATCCCCTCTCATGTGTGCATCTGCAATATGCTTTGGAAATACCTCCAATAAAGCATATTGTTTCATTGTTTCGTCGGCAACCCATTTGTGTATTGATTCTGGATTATGCATAAGGTTTGCATTTTCCCTGCTTCCTTTGTTTATAAGTTTTTTGATGTCATAAACTGGAATTCCCAACCTTGTATGTTTTTGCCGATATTCTTCTAATCCATACTCAATTAATTTTGCATTTACGAGCTCCCTAATCATTGGAGCAGTCAAGTAATTTAAATTAAATTTTTTTACTTCTTTTTCAATGTCATTTCCGATTTTTCGAGCCGTTTCTTTATCAATTCCTGTTTCATTTGTGAGAGCATCTATTATTTTATTTTTATCAAAAGCTTCAAATTCCTTTTTAGAAGTTCTGACCTTTAAAATATTTTTAAATTGATAGTTCTCTGTGTATTTTGTGCCCTTTTTATCGTCTATCTCTTTTAGTATATCATATACTATTTTTTTTATTTGTTCTGTGGATGTATTGTTGTAAATTTTATTACAAACGATATTAACAACTAAATCCACATCTTTATAATCTATATTAGAATTTAAAAGAGATTTTGCCAATTTATTGACATTGAAAGACTCTACATTCCCGTCCTTTTTAACTATTGTTATATTGCATTTGGCTTTATTTGTATGTATCATTTAACCACCAGAAAAGTATTAATCTATAGTATATCATTACCCCGTATATTATTATATCGGTTTGGATATAGTGCAATATCGTATCTTATTTAACGAAATTCGTATATAATTTTGCATAATATTGGCATAGATTTTTAAATTTAATTTTAAAATAGTATGTTTTTAAAATATATAATATTTTTTACTTTGTTAAATCCTATATATGATTTAATTTAAATTTAAATAAGTAAATATTTTATTATATTTAAAAATACTTATAATTTATATTGGGAGCTCCACGAAATATCTCCAAAATAATAAATTAAAAAAGTTAAAAAATAAATAATTAGTAAGGAACTGGAAGTCCAATTTCTTTTCTATGGTCTATTTCTTTTTGGTTTTTGGACTTTTTAATGTTTGCAAGTTTTGCCAATAATTCTAAACCAAATTTACCTTCATTTACTGGTTTGGTTTCTAAATATCCTGATTCTACCATGCCATTAAGGAATTCTTCTCCTTTTTCAGTTCTTGCAAATACTGTACTCCAACCATCAGGGCTACCCACTGAACCTGTTGAAATGTCGGCTAATTCTGCGGTATAATCTGTGCATACATGACATGCTATTTGCTCATATGGGTGAGTATCGGCCAATTTAATTGACTTTGTTTCCCCCCATTTTGTGTATGTCCAGAATTTTCCTTTTCCAATGTCTAATTTAGCCACATCATCCATTTTTACTCCGCAGTGTTCTTCTACTATGGTTTTCATTCCATTGTATGGGAAGTTTTCCATACAGAAAATACCAACTGTTAAGGCAATTTTATCGTTCATATGCCTAAATCCAACTGGATATTTTAAGGATTTTCTTGTAGCTATTATTTGGCATGGCGTTCCAACAACTCCAACCTTTTCACAGCCGTATTCTCTAATTGCTTGTTTTAATACCGATAAATTTGGACAGGTGGTATATTTTGTTCCTGCGGCTTCCAATATTTCTTCAACTGTGGTTGCCACCTTAGGAACGGCCCTAAATTCTTCCCCCACACTTGCCACAACTGCACCATCCAATAGGTTGTTTTCCAATCCATATACAAATGCTGCGGTTACAATACCTCCATCCTGTACTTTTTTAAGCACTGCTTTATCTGCAATTCTTGCAGATATTACTGATTTATAATTTCCAAAAGCATCCATTTAATCACCTCGATTATGCTCTACCATTATCCAATGAATTATTCCAATACCATGACATTTTTAGGAAGTTCTATTCTTGGACATTGGAATCCACAGCACCCGCACTTTATACATACTTCATTTAAAATAAGTGGTCTTCCTTCCACCATTTCAATAGCTCTTGTAGGACATGATGCCGCACAGCAACCACAGCCCATACAAAGCGATTTATTTACTACTTTTTCAATTACATCGCATCCACATGCTTCTGTATTGTTTTTAGCAAATTCTGAAAATGGTGCTAAATATTCCATATCTCCCTCTATTGCTGCAGTAATAAGCCCCACTATAATTTCTGGCGATGGCGGACATCCAGGAATTGCCAAATCACATTTTACAACCTCAGTAATAGGGGAAAATGAACTGTGTATAGGTTTTGACATTTGTCCACCCCTACAAAATCTGGTAATTCCACCTGTTGCCGCACAAGCCCCTAATGCTACAAGTATTTTTGCTTTTTTCCCTACATCCTGAGCTATTTCCATTGCATGGTGGTCATCTAAACAGACACTTCCTTCTACTAATATAATATCGGCTTCAGGAATTTCTCTCGCATCTGCAATAGTTTGTGAATAAACTAAGTCAATTGCCCCCAATACATCCAAAAGTTTTTCGTATGTATCGGTTAGGGATACTAAACACCCACAGCAACTACTCAATTGAACATGAGCTACTGTTACCATGATTACGCCTCCTCTTTGAGTTATAATTGATATATGAGTTATATATGTATTAGATATAATATAGATATAATATATATATAAATAAATATATGATAAATAAAAATTTTAATTTTTATTTTTATTATTTCTAATTTCATTTAATATCCAGTTAACAGCATCATCAACAGCACCCGCAACTTCTTCTGTTAATTCAAGAACTACATCGGGTTCGGAAACATATTTAGCCTGACATCCTACTACTTTTAATTCAATGTCATATTTATCGCATACTTCCCGTAATGCCCTTGATAATGGCCAGTCGTGAATATCTAATTTGGTATGTTCTGGGTCTGGTAAATATTCTTTTTCAAGAATTTTTATTTCTCCGGGATTTAGCCCATAATCGATTATATCAACTACAATGATTTTTTTTGTTTCTGAATTTTCGTCCATCAAAGATAAAACTTGCTGTGGAGCTCCGGCACCTGCATCTACCAAAGATACAAATTCTCGCTCCTCCTCAGTTAATAAATCTTGTAGTTTTTCCAATACATGAACACTAAATCCATCGTCGGCAAATAAAATATTTCCACATGCCAATACCATTATTTCCTTATAATATGATAATGACAAATCTAATTCATTTATTTCATCGGTATTTGGCAATTTATTCACAATATCTCCCAGTAATGATTATTAAATATTAATATATTTTTAATTTACAATAATGAGTATAATAATGTTAAATTATATTATATTTTAATTTGCTTGGGTCTCTTTCGAGTTCCCCTCGCATCTTTTTAATATCTTATATTTTTCTTACTTCAATTAATTCTTTTGTCTGGTCATCTTTTACGATGATGTGCGTAGCACATGAAGCTCATATATCATAGGCACGCATTATGACTTCTGCATATTCGTGCGGGTATTTTTCAATTGCCTTTTCAACTACTGGGAAGTTCCATGTTGAAGCTGCAATAATGTTGTAATTTTTAATTTTTCCGTCTTTTCCAACTTCTGCCATGTGGGTATTTGTAGCTCTTGGAGCTTCATGAACACCAATTCCAGAACCGTCCTTATATTCTGGAACTACTTTTGTGCTTCCATTAATATTTAGTTGGTCAAGTATATCTAATGCCCTGTATGCTGCTCCTAAGTTTTCCATAGCTCTTGCAATGTTTATATCCATTACTCCGCCACCAGCTTTTAAATCTCCAAATTTAACCATTCTTGCTCTTGGACCTCCTTCTACTGGAACTCCTCCATAAAGTGGTATTTGACTTGTTGATGTTTGGGCTACTTCTTTATTTTTATAGTATCTTTGGGCAGGTATTTCTGTAACATCATTCCAACTTATAGCATCCTTATCTCCATATGTTGTATGTGTTGCTAAGTATGGGAAGTCGTGAGCCCCTAAATCAGGTATTCCGATTTCTTCGAGGTATCTCTCGATTAACATAGTATATACATCATACATTTCATAGGCATCTTTTTCATATTGTTTACAAGCATAATATAATTTTGATTTTGCTCTTTCTGAAATATTGGTTCTCATACCACCAATTACTATGTTTGGTGGGTGTATTCCTTCCCCACCTACGACATCTACTATTAACTGCCCTACTTTCCTCATTCTTTGAATAAGGGTAATAGCACTTGTTTTTAATTCAGTTTCCTCTGGTTTTATAAAGTCGTCAGCAGTCAATAGATGATGTAATGGGTGGGAGTGCATTCTGTTTCCTAATCCCACCAATTCTCTTAGTAATTTACCGTCTTCTGGTATTTCGCATCCAATTGCATCTTCAACAGCCTCGCATGATGCTATACCGTGGGTGGTTTGACAAATACCGCAAATTCTCATAACGGCAATAGGTGCAAAACTTGCAGGTTTGCCCTTTAACATTGTCTCAAATCCCCTAACGGGAGTAGTATTTGGGTAATATGCTTTACTTACTGATCCTTCGTCATTCACTTCTAATATTAATTTAGCATGCCCCTCATGTCTTGTGGTAGGGGTAATTCTAATTTCTTCTGGCACAATATTCACCTCCTTATGAATAATATATATTTCAATAGCACAATATAAAATAAATATCTTTTAAATATGTAAATGGGGGACATTAGTTTTTTAAATCACAACAAAAAACAATTAAATATTATTCATTTATTAAATAATAGAAATATAGTATGATAATAGGTATTTAATAAACAAATAGGGGCAATATAAAATATATATGGCTTGGAGCTCCGGGAGCTCCCCATAAATAAAAATAGATAAATAATTAATTAATAGAATTTAAGATATTTAAAAGCATCTCCGCCCTCAAAAGCATAATGTATTTCCGAATAGCTTTTAGCAAATTCTACAATATCTTCTTTAACTTTTTTAATGTCCTCTCCATCAATTGCTATTCTTTTCATAAATTCAGCAATTTCGTCCATTTCGCTTTCCTTCATTCCTAACCGAGTACATTCTTGACTTCCCAATCTTATACCGCTTGGATTATCGGAATTGCTCACATCGTCCCACGGCAATAGGTTTTTATTTAATATTATATTGGCTTCTTCAAACATTGTTGCCAATTCTCTTGCTGAAAACTCAATGCATTCTGATTTTTCTATGTCAAGTATAACTTGGTGGCTTTCTGTAAATCCTTTGTGCTCACACAACACATTACAGCCTCTTTCATATAAAGCCTGTCCAAGTGCCTTAGCATTTTTAACAACTTGTTTAGCATAAGCTTCTCCAAATTCTTTTGTTTCTGCCAGTGCAATAGCAAGACCTGCCTTATGGTGTAAATGATGGTTTGATACAACTCCAGGGAATATTTTATCATCGATTTTCTTAGCATTCTTTTTCTCTGTTAATACCACTCCACCTTGGGTTCCAAATAATGTTTTGTGGGTGCTTCCCATCATATATTCAGCCCCTTCTCTGAGTGGGTCTTGGAATTGTCCTCCCGCAATTAATCCCAATACATGAGCTCCATCATAGGCAATAGTTGCCCCAACTTCATTTGCAGCATCTACGGCATCTTTTACTGGGTGTGGGAATGGGAATAAACTACCACCAAATAATACCAATCTTGGTTTTTCTTCCAAAATTTGTTTAACCATTTTATCTACATCGATGTTCATCTCTTCGGCATCGAATGGGTGAGCTGATGCTCTTAATCCTCTAATACCTGCGGCACTTACTTTCCAGTGGCTTATATGTCCCCCATTTGGAACATCCATAGCCATTAATTTATCGCCCGGTTTTGCCTCTGCGAAAAATACGGCAAGATTTGCCACCACACCACTTGTTGGTTGCACATTTGCATGTTCTGCTTTAAAAATATCTTCCGATAATTCAATACATAAATTTTCAATGTCGTCTATATATTCGCAACCCTGGTATAACCTGTTATTTGGTAATCCTTCTGCATATCTGTGCATAAAGTCAGTAGCACATGCTTCTCTTACTGGAATACTGGTTATATTTTCACTTGCAATTAATTTAATACATTCTCTCATCCAGTTGTGTTGTTTTAGAGCCGTTTCTCTTACAAATTGTTGAACTTCTGATGGATTCATATTTTTCCTCTTTTTTATTATTTATTGTTATGTTAGTTGTTATAATTATTGTTTATTTTAAGTAGTATTTTGTTTTTGTCATATTTCTACTATTTAAAATAAAGGTAATATACTACCCGCCGTTGGAGCGATAGCTGGAATTTTAAAGTTTTTCCAAATTGTCATGGCAAATGATAAAGATTGATATCTTTCACCATGCATTACAAATACTTTTTTAGGTTTTGGTATTTTCTTCATATATCTTATTAATGAATTATAATCACTGTGGGCCGAAAATTCCACTTTTACAACTTCGCCCCTTACTGGAATTTTATTCCTAAATGGAGTTATTTCCTCTGCCCCGTCTTCAAGCTGTCTTCCCAGTGTCTCTTCTGCTTGGAACCCTGTTAATATTATTTTATTTTTTGGACTTTTTAGAAGTTTTAAATATTGTAATATGGGGCCTCCTTGCACCATTCCAGAGGTAGAAATTATAATGCATGGTTCCTTATTATATATTTCACTACTATTTTCTTTATTTACAATGGTGACATCTCCAAATGGATTTATCCTATTTTCAAGGTTGTTTCTTATTTTAGGATTTAACCATTCTGAATGGCTCATATATATTCCTGTGGTATGCACCAAAGAGCCTTCAACATATATGGGAACTCTTTTTAATAATTTACTCCTCATATAATTATGCAATACCGCTATAATCTCCTGAGACCGCCCCACAGCAAAAACTGGAATAATTACCTTGCCTCCTTTTTCTATGGTGGCAGATATTTCATCAATAAGTTGTTTTTCGAGTGCCTTTCTAGATGGTTTTATATCTGTTGGAGCTCCGTAGGTAGATTCAATTATAAGGGTATCAATTTCATCAATATCTGTGTCGGCTGATTTTAGCGTTCTGGTTTCTATTTCGTTGATATCTCCAGTATATAGTAGTTTTTTACCGCCTATGTCCAAATATACAGAGGAGCTCCCCAATATATGCCCAGCATCATACAACCTCATTGTAATATCGCTGGTGATTTTTTTAGGCTCTCTGTAATTTACTGCCTTTATATTATTCATAGCCTTTTGTATATTCTCTTCAGGGTATGTTTTTGATAATTTTGAAATATCTTTCCATAAAATATACATTAAATCAACACTTGGTATTGTGGAATAAATCGGATTTTTAAAATTAAAATAAGGAACCGCTCCACAATGGTCTAAATGAGAATGTGACACCACAACGGCATCAATATCATTTGGATTAATTTTTGGTAATGAATTATCCGATGGATTCATACCACAATCTACAAGTATTTTTGATTTTTTTGTATCAATTTCCACACAGGACATACCAATTTGGTGACATCCTCCGTGAAATCTAACAATAGTCATTATATCCCTTTATTGGTTATTATCGTTATATATTCTATTATTTATTTCAATATTAAAATTATCAATATTTCCCATTTCGCACCGGGTAATAATGGATGCCACAATATTTTTGGAGTATTTTATATTAATTGAATTTGGCCCAATAAATGTAAAATCTGGTTTAAATCCTTCTTTAATCAATCCCACATTATTTAGCCCCAATATTTTGGCATTATTTATTGTAGCAAATTTTAATATTTCTTTTGGCTCAATATGATACAATTTATAAATAAAATCCATTTCTTTAAATATTGAGGGCGAATTAGCCATAAAATTATCCGTCCCAAGTCCAATTAATATGTTTGATTTTAGGAGCTCCACAATATTTGGCAATCCAATATTAAAAGAGGCATTTGCCCTCGGGCAAACCACAACGGGAATATTGTATTCATTTAAAAGATTTATTTCATGAGATTCTGAATGAGTTGCGTGAATTATAAAATTTGGATTTAGATTTAAATCTATTATTCTTTCTATTTCTGTTCTATTATGGTGTTTCTTCGAATATTCCACAGAACCTTTATGCTCATTTGCATGTATTGAAAATAGTTTTGTGGTTTTTTTTCTAATAAATTTTAATTCGTTATCCGAATATTCATTACATCCACTTAACCCTATTCCATTGGAATTTTTTAAAATTTCTTTTATTTCTTGTTTTAATTCTAATTTATCAGTTTTAGTTGGTCTTCCCAATATTATTGGATTTGGCGGTAGTATTTTTCTTGATTGTTCTTGTGGATATAGGAGCTCCTGGTATGATTTTTTAAATAAATCTATACCTTTCAATCCATTTTCCCTAAAATCACAAAAATAATTTATTCCATTGTTGTATAATTCATACATACCATCCAGTATCCCATAGATTATTGTTTTATCATCACAACTATTTAAAAATTTGTGTTTTAATCCATTTGGTGGTTTAACCAATTCATCGAGAGTTTTGTTTATTCCAATATCTTTAATGACATTGTCCCCAATATGAGTATGGGCGTTTATTAGAGGGGGAATTATAATTCCATCATATTTTATGTAGTTTTTAATATTTTCGTTTGTAAATCCTTTTATTATGTTGTCTTCTATTGTTAAAATTCCTTTTTTAAGCTCAAAATTTTCCCCATATAAAAAATTTGATTTAAGATATGTTGCCATAATACCACCATAACTATAATAATATTAATTGTATATTTTATTAAAAATAATATATATAGTAAATCTTCGGACAATTTCACTAAACCCCCATACTAAAATGCAAAATAATATAAAATTAGCAAAAATAAACAATATTATAAAATGCGTTGGGACGGATTAGGGACAGTTTTTGAAGATTAACTATAAAGGTGATAAAAATGTATTGTATCAAGAAACCTTCCGTCAGGGCAAGTTATGAAGAGTTAGTTAAAGAAGTATTGAAAAACGGGGAAGATATGATAACAGAAGATGGGCAAAAATGTAGGGAGATAAGAAACACAGTAATAGAAATTACAAATCCGAAATTAAAAAGTATAAGCCCTAAATACCCCCTTGGAAAAAAGGCAGTAGAGCAATACACCAATAATTTATTGTATGGCTCTGAAAATGTTTTTTCTTATGATTATCATTCTCGGTTATTCAAATATCCAGTAAATAATAAAGAAATAAACCAAATCGATTTTATTGTTGAGAAATTAAAAGAACAGCAAAATTCAAGGCGATGCGTTGCTATTACATGGCAACCCAATATTGATATTGAAGTAAGTAATAAAGACCATGGTTCTGTTCCATGTTTGCAATTTGTTCAATTTCTTATACGAGATAATAAGCTATATCAGACCGTATTATTTAGAAGTAACGATCTGGCAGTCGCTTTTGTAAGTAATGCATTAGGATTGATTGCATTAGGTGAAATGGTAGCGGAAAAAGTCGGCGTTGATTATGGAACATATACACACCACAGCGTTTCAATGCACATCTATATTGACAGGGATAGAGATTATATTGAAAAGTATTTTCCTGAATCTTTAAAATATTTAGAATAATTTTTTATTTTTAGAGGGTGGTATTATAGAAAAAGAAATTATTTTTAATGAGGATTTTTATGATAAATTTATAAAATGCTTGAAAGATAAGATGAAATTTGAATTAGAAAATGCAGTTGTTGAAGGAGATGTCTCTATTGCTGATATTTATAATAAAATAAAAGAAGAAAATGAATCATTATTAAATGAAATTATTGAAGAAAAAGAGAGAAAAATAATTTTAAATATGGATATAGAAATAAATATAGAAAATGTTGAATTTAAAGGCAAATTTAACATGGAAAAATTTCATAATTTCGAAATTAAAAAAAATGTTATACCATCATTTAATAAAGAACTTAGTTTTTATGAAATTACATTTGATAAATTTGTGGGTTTTTATGGAGTATTATTTAATGAATATGCTAATTTTAGTAAAGCCGTATTTGAAGAAGATGTTAATTTTAAGTTCTCTACTTTTAATGGAGAAGCTTATTTTAAAGATACTAAATTTAACAAACAAGATATGACAAATCAGGGAAAAACGGATTTTAATGGGACTACATTTGAAAAGTATGCTACTTTTGAAAACGCCCAATTTGAAGGAAGGGCTGATTTTAATGAAGTCAAATTTAAAGAAAATACTGATTTTAGTGAAGCCATATTTAATGATGAGACACATTTTTACAATGCCAAATTTAACATGGATACAAAAAAAATAGGAACTGCGAATTTCACCCACACTCAATTTAAAAAATATGCTGAGTTTACATCTGCATTATTTAACAAAAAAGTAGGGTTCTATCATAATATATTCGAAGAAGAAATTAATTTCACAGATACTAAATTTAAAGGAAGGGCTGATTTTGGGGGAGTTATATTTAAAGGAAAAGTTGGGTTTAACTACTCCATATTTTTAGATATCGTCGAGTTTAGTGATACTACTTTTGAAGGAGAAGTTGATTTTAAGAAAGCCATATTTAATAAATTGAAATGTTCTGAATCAACTTTTAAATCTCGTGCGTATT
Organism: Methanococcus aeolicus Nankai-3; assembly: GCF_000017185.1. Lineage (NCBI taxonomy): Archaea > Methanobacteriati > Methanobacteriota > Methanococci > Methanococcales > Methanococcaceae > Methanococcus > Methanococcus aeolicus. The sequence continues at coordinate 1,084,594 of NC_009635.1, forward strand.
TTGAAGATATTTTTTTTAATTTATTATCTTTTGTCAAATGTGGATTTAGGGACACTACATCATTTAAAAAAGAGACATTAACTGATGAAAAAGTTAAAGAATTAAATAAAGAAGAAATAACAGAAATAGAAAATTATGAAAATTTAGCAATATTTAATTTTGTTAGGTTTGATGAATATACTACAATAGATAATTTTCAATTATCAAAAACATCTTTTTTAAGAACAGATGTTAGAAAAGTAATGCTTACAGAATATTTTGAAGATGAAAATTTTAAAGAAATATTATCTCATAAACTTTTAACTAACCGTAATAATAATAAAGGAATATATGAAAAAGCATATAAAATACTCGAAAAACAGTTAAATAACCACATTTCCGTTCTTGCAGAATATAGAAACCTAAGATTATCCATTGAAGATAACATAACTTATGAAGAAGCTTCAAATTTATATAAGATGGAAATGGGGTTAAAAAAAAAGTATTCAAAAAATAATTTTGAAAAAATTGCTATTATACTATATGGCATATTGTCTGACTATGGAGAATCTGTGGAAAAATCTATTTTATGGGGTATTTTTGCGATTACCTCGCTACCAGTAATAGCATTAGCTTGCAAATATTTCAGTATAACCATTGTGGGTTTATATTACTTGGTAAAAGATATTATATTACTATTGATATTAACAGTTATAATCATGGGTTTAATAGCATATGGTGTATTGGCAACTATATCATGGGATTATAATACTACAACCACCAAACTTGGCGAGTTATTTACGAAGTTTAAAACTATAATTGGCCATATATGCGGTGCAATATCATCAATTAACCCAAAATTGTTCCCATATGCAATGTTTTTTTTAGTAGTAGGTATTTTTTACGTTAGCGTCCAATATTATGTATCACTTCTCGATACAATTACTGTATTTTTCCAATTGGGTATTAATACTACAACAGCAGAAACTAATAATCCTGAGCACATTATGAAAAACTGGGAGCTCCCTATAAGAATAATATCATTAATTTTATTGGGTAATCTATATATCGCACTTAGAAGAAGATTGAGCAGAAAATAATTTTTAAACATTGTATTTATTGCAGACTACGGGAGTATTGCAGACCTCGGAGCTCCCCCATAATTCCCCTAAAATATCCCAATATTAAATCTTCATAAATAAATAATTCCCCAACAACAAAGCATCACCAACAGATTTAAAGGACTTTAAAGCATCTTGTTCATTGCAAACAATGGGTTCGCCGTGTAAATTAAAACTTGTATTTAAAACAAATGGGACATTAACAACGCCATTCACATAATCAATGATATTATAGTAGGTTGGATTAAATTCCTTTTTCAGAGTTTGAGCCCTAGTGGTGTCATCATTATGCACCACTCCATCTATTTTATTAATATATTCTTTTTTTACATCAAATAAAGTAGTCATAAACGGATTGTAGTGCGGATTTTTAAAATATTCCTCAACATAATCATATAGCATAGTTGGAGCAAAAGGCATAAAACTATCCCTATTAAGCATTTTATTAATCTTTTTTGCATTTTCCTTTTTAGGTAGTGCCAATATACTTCTATTTCCAAGTGCCCGAGCTCCAAACTCCATTTTATTTCTACAAATACATATAATTTTATTACTTATTAATAAATTGCCTATTGTTTCAGGAATTTCTTTTTCCTCAATGTATTTAATTTTATATTGATTTTCATTTAACTTTATTTTTTCAACAATATTAATTATATTTTCATTTTTTATATCGTATCCTAAATATGTGGTTTTTAAATCTACAAATTTTTTATTAAATAACAATGATGCACCAACAGAAAGCCCCTCGTCCCCCATAAACGGAGGAACAAATAAATTATAATTTTCCATTATTTTTTTATTCAATTGAACATTTTGGGCAACTCCACCGCTAAAAACTATATTTTTTATGCCTGTTTCATTTGAAAACTCATTTATTAGTTTTAAAACTTCGCTTTCCAATGTTTTTTGGGCATATTTTGAAATCAATATTTTACCATTAAACTCATTTATATTGATATTTTCTAAATTAAATATCTTTTTCAGTGCTTTTGTAGCCTCAAATCCCACAACACCCAAATAATTATTAATCGTTTTGATTTTTTTATTGTATTCTATTATTTTTAAATTATTTAAATCAATATTTAGGTTGGTATCATAGGTAGATAAACTCATTACCTTTCCTTCATCCTCCATCGGCTTAAATCCCAATACTTCCGTAATAGAGGCATAAAAATCCCCCATAGAATCAATTAAATCACTTTGTGCTATTGGTTCTATTCCTTTATTACTTCCAATTGATACCGTTGAGGAAAATCCATCTCCCCCCCCATCCATAGTAATAATTAAACATTCCTTATTTTTAAAATTTGATAATTTATACAATGATGCATGGCATAAATGGTGATTAAAATACAGCATAGGAATATTTAATTTATTTTGTATCTCCTTTAATTCTTTTAATCGTTTTCCTTTTCTAAACATGCCCCCTACTGTTATTATTTCTGGTTTTTTGTCTGTGTCCGTGTTTTCTGTGTTATTATTTATGCTGTTGATTATGTAATTTATTGAATTTATGGGAGCTCCCCTTTGATTTTTTTTCCTTGTAAATCTTTCTTCGCCTACGGCATATTTTAAATTATTGGTGTTATCAATTAAACAGGCACTAGAATTATGTCCGTCGGTTAATCCCAAAATCATAAATAATCCTCATTAAATAGGTAATTAAATATATAATATTAATTAGGTTTATATCATATATTTTATTATAAATTATACATTTAACATTAAGCAATATGTAGTGTTGTATGTTATATAATATTATATTATTTGGTGATTTAATGAATAAAAAGAAACTAATATTGTTTGACCTTGATAGTACGCTAATAGAAAATGAAACAATTGACGAATTTGCAAAAATTACAGGGGTGGAAAATGAAGTAAAGGAAATAACAAAAGATGCAATGAATGGAAAGCTAAATTTTGAACAATCCCTTAAAAAAAGAGTGGCACTTATAAAGGGAGCTCCCACCAGCAAAATAAAAGAAGCCGTATCTACATTTAAATTAACAGAAGGAGCAAAAGAGACTATTGAAGAGTTAAAAAATAGAGGGTATATTGTGGGAGTTGTTAGCGGTGGCTTTACTGTGGCAACTGATAAAATTAAAGAAATGCTTGGTTTGGATTATGCCTACTCCAACAATCTCATAGAAAATGATGGAATATTAACAGGAGAAGTTAATGGAGTTATGATGGAGGAACAGGCAAAAGGGAAAATGCTAAAAGAATTGGCAAAAAGGGAAAATATAGATTTAAAAGATACCGTTGTTGTAGGCGATGGAGCAAATGACCTAAGTATGTTTAAAGTGGCAGGTTTTAAAATAGCATTTTGTGCAAAGGATATTTTAAAGAAAAATGCCGATATTTGTATAGAAAAAAGAGATTTAAGAGAAATTTTAAAATATATAGAATAAAATATATATTAGATGGTCCTATAATTAATATGATAATTAGTGCATATAGTAATTAATATAGGGGTGCATATTAATGAAAAATACCAATCTAAAAGACATATTAAATAACATAAATAAAGAAATAAATGAATTGTATGGGGATACAAAAGAATTAAAGGAAGAAAGAAATAATGCAAATGAAAAAGTTAAAATCTATAAAATTAAAAGAGAAGAAATTAATCAACTTGTTAAAGAAAAAATAGAAGAAATAAGGAAATTAAAGGTAAAACGAGCAGAATTAATAAATGAATTTAAAGGATTAATGTTAAATAAAGAATCCATAGTTAAAGAAATAGAAAGAATAGAACAAATAATAGAAACACATCGTCCAACTATTGAAAAAGAAAGGGAACTCATAGGAGAAGTTGAATATTATAGAAAACTTCATGCCAAAAGTGAAGTTGCAGATGAATTGGGTGCTAAAATAAATGAAATATCTGATGAAATATCTGAACTAGTAAAAAAATCCGCAGAGGAACATAGTAAAGTAGTAGATAATGCTAAAATAAGTGCAGATAGCCATCAAAAATTGATAAGGACATATAATAAAATAAACCAATTAAAAGAAGAAGCTAATAAGATATACAATAAAATAAAGGGAGAGGTAAAAGAAGAAGGGGAGAAAGAGGAGAATGAAAAAGAAACTAATGAAGAGGAAAAATAATAAAATAATAAATGAATTAATATATTAAAAATACAATCCATAGTAAATCGACGAACATTCTTCACTAACATTGTATGTAAAAGGCGACTTATCTTCTATTAATTCCAAATTAACGATTAATTCGTCCTTAATTATTTGGGACGATTAAGGAACATATAATGTCGATTCACTATAATCAAAGATTAGCTAATTTATATAAAGATTTTTGCGTGTAAATATGAAAACCCCCCCTTATGTAAAAATATCGGAGCTCCAACAAAAATATAATTTAAAAAATGAAGAAAAAATATTTTTAGGAACTGATGGGAGCATTACCAATTTATTAGAGATATTATTTAACGATAAAGTAATTGTAAAGACCATTAGCCAAATGACCATTGAGGATACATATTATAGAACTGTTATTTTGAAAATTAAAAACATTCCTATGATATATGCCACTTCAAAGATACCACTTAAAAATATAAAAAACAATGAATTGAGAGAAAATATATCAAAAGACCTACTATCTGCGGACATACCAATAGGCAAAATTCTAAAAATGCATAATTTAGAAACACGGCGAGAAATTAAAAATATAACCTATGATAGCATTGATAAAAATGTCCAACAATACCTTGAAACTACTAAAACGGAGCTCCCCCAAAGAACATACAACATAATTTATAAAAATAATATATTAATGGAATTAACTGAAATATTTAATGTTGGGGAACATTTGTAGTTATGTTGGGGAGCTTTTTACATCATGTCCCCATATTCTTAATATTTTATATCTTATTATTAAATATATTAAGATATGATAAAACATTACAGAACATACTTTTCAAACGGACCATATAATATATTTGAAATTTTTGAATATGTTCATTATATTGCCTGATTAATTAAATTATTTTTTTAGAATATTATTTATTATAATATATAAAAAAAGTGGGGGGATAATATGTCCAAAAAAGCACTATTTTATGAAAAAATGGCAGATAATAAAGTTAGGTGTAATATTTGTCATAGGCATTGTGTAATATTAGATAAAAAAAGGGGATTCTGTAAAGGTCGAGAAAATAACAATGGGGAACTATATGCTGTAAATTATGGAAAGGTTTGTTCAATGGCAATTGACCCAATTGAAAAAAAACCATTATTCAATTTTCATCCAAATTCATCGGTATTTTCAGTAGCAACAGGAGGTTGTAATTTTAGATGTCTTCACTGTCAAAATTGGCAGATTAGCCAGTATGCTCCCGATGACATACCATATAATGAGTTATATCCAGAAGATATTGTAAATATGGCAGTTAAATATAATTGCGATGGAATAGCATATACATACACAGAACCAACAATTTTTTATGAATTAATGAATGATACTTCAAATATTGCAAAAGAAAAAGCCCTATTTAACACCATGATAACAAATGGATATATTGAAAAAGAACCTTTAAAAAACTTAAAAATAGATGCAATGAATATAGATATTAAAGGAAATGAGAAATTTTATAAAGAAGTATGTTTTGCAAAATTGGAGCCTGTATTGGAGACCTGCATTAATGCAAAAAAATTAGGTATTCATTGTGAAATTACAAATTTAATTATTCCAACATATAATGATGCCATTGAGGACATTAGGTTAATTATAGAATTTGTAAAAGATAAACTTGGAAAAGAAACTCCGCTTCATTTTACAGGATTTTATCCAGATTATAAACTTACAAATGTGCCACCCACTCCTGCGGAGCCTCTTATAAATGCCCAAAAAATGGCAATTGAAGAGGGGCTAAAATATGTATATGTTGGCAATGTTCCGGGCTGTGATGAAAATACCTACTGTCCAAATTGTGGGGAGCTCCTTATTAAAAGAAGAGGATTTTCAGTGATTGAAAATAATTTGGATGTGGTAGGGAGCTCCTGTAAATGTCCAAAATGTCGTGAAAAAATAGATATTATAATATAAAATTAATATATGAATATTATTAATTTTATTATAATTTTATTTTTATATTTTAATCGGTGCATATATGAACAACCCCAAAAAACCCAAAAAAGAATATTTTGGAATTGATAAAGATGTTTTATTACTTACCACAGTTAGTTTTATAAATGATTTAAGTAGTGAAATGATTATGCCAATTCTTCCATTATTTATAACTTCATTGGGGGGTTCAAGTGTAGTTGTTGGTCTAATAGGGGGATTAAAAGATAGTATATCAAGTATTTTAAAGGTAATATCTGGATATTATTCTGATAAAACAGGCAGGAGAAAAGTTTTTGTTTTTGCAGGTTATTTAACCTCATCCATTTTTAAATTATTACTTTCATTTTCAACTACTTGGTTTGGAGTTTTATTTTTTTCGGCATTTGAAAGGGTTGGAAAAGGTGTAAGAACAGCCCCACGAGATGCCATTATATCAGATTTAATGGCCGAAAAAAGAGGAATGGGATTTGGAATTCAACGGGCAGGAGATACATTTGGGGCAATACTTGGGTCTGTGGGCGTACTCATACTTTTCTGGTACTTATATTATGATTTTAGGGAAATTATATTAATATCGGCGTCCCTTTCATTTTTAGCACTGGTTCCTCTTTATTTTCTTAAAGAGAAAAAAAAGATTAAAAGGCAAAATTTATCGCTAAAAATAGGTTTAAAAAATTTATCAACTCCATTAAAACTATTTATATTGATATCTGGTATATTTACATTGGCCAATTTTAGTTATATGTTTTATATCCTAAAAGCCCAGACAATTTTTACTGGTCGGTTGGCTATCGGAGCTCCCATAATATTATATATTTTGTTTAATATATTTTATGGCATATTTGCTCTTCCTTTTGGAGTTCTTTCGGATAAAATAGGGAGAAAAAAAGTTATTATTTTTGGATACCTCATATATGCCATAACTGCCTTTGGATTTGCATTATTTAATTCTTTAAATTATTTCATAATATTATTTGCACTATATGGAATATCCTATGCCATAATTGAAGGAAACCAGAGAGCTTATGTATCCGATTTATCATCAGAATATATAAGGGGAACTGCATTGGGAACATTTCATACCATTGTTGGTTTAATGGCATTGCCTTCAAGTTTAATAGCTGGGTATTTATGGAGTATCGACCCCAACATACCTTTTATATATGGGGGAATTGTGGCATTAATTTCAAGCATGTTATTTATAATATTTGCAATAAAGTTTAAGTTAAGTTAATTAAGTGATAAAATATACAGATATAGAAAATACCAATTAATGTGAAAATATGTTTAAAGAAGATAAAAAAAGAACGCTAAATAAATTAAATGAGGCCATAAAAAATAATTTTGTGGATAAAGGCGTAATGTACATAGTAGATAAAATTAACGAAAAAGAGAATTACTATACAACAAGTAGCTGTATTGGTAGATGCGGAATAATGGAATTTCCAAAAAATAAAACTCCAAAAATATTCTCAAAATGGCTTGGAAAATGGCATCATTATGCCACCAATGAGGAACTATTTGATGCCATGGCAAATAAATCGGAGGAATTTAAAAATATAATATTTATTATGAACTCCCCCATATTACATATAGCTTCAAAAGATATGGAATGTGCCAAAAAACTACTTGAATGTGCATACCACAACGGATTAAAGGCGTCGTCTATAAAATCAATAAATAAAAGGAGAATTATTGTAGAAATAATGACTACCAATAAAGTAGATGCCCCAATTGGAATTGATGGAAAAATTGTTGTAGATGATGAATATTTAAAAGTACTATTGAAAATAGGAAATGAAAAACTTAAATTATCCAGAGACGGAATATATAGATTTTATGAAAAATTGGATACCATATAATTAATATACCCAAACAAATAATAAAAAATATAAAATATAATAAAATATATAGGAGCTCCAAGATGATAAAATGTTTAAAATTCGTAAAATTATAACTATATCCGATTATGTAACGGCAATAAATATTATTTTAGGACTATGTGCAATAATATTTCATGATTTTAGATTTATATATGCTTCAATAGTATTTGATGCATTAGATGGATTCGTAGCAAGAAAAACAAACACGGTTTCAGATTTTGGTGCTGAATTGGATAGTATTTGTGATGTGGTTAGTTTTGGGGTAGCTCCTGCCTATTTACTGTATTATTATTTCAATAGTCCATTTGTGTTGGTTGCCTCATTAATTTTCCTTGTGTGTGGAGCTTTTAGGTTGGCGAGATTTGGTGTGCTTGATGTTAAATACTTTATAGGACTTCCAATTCCTGCGGGAGCTTTAATTTTGGCCATTATTTGTGAATTTTTCATAAATTATAATAATTATATTGTAAATTATGGCATTTCTGAAAATATAATTAATATTGTTGTATCAATTTTAGGTGTGATTTTCGGAGTTCTAATGATAAGTGATATTAGCTATCCCAAATATCCAAACAAAATAATGATGGGAATTTTTGGGGTATCTTTAATATTAAGTATGTTTGGAATATTTGAACCACTTGGAATTTGTGCTGTTTGTTATGTAATTTATGGATTGTTTAAAAATGAAAATGTTCAATAACAAAAAGGCAGATTATAGTTAATCTTCAAAAACCGTCCCTTGTTTGTCTCAGATAGTCCAAAGATTGACTATATTCAACATAGCATAACACAAAAACAGTATAATGTATGGGGGTGCATATGTCCATATAATAATGATTGAGGCATATGTGAACATCCAATATTATACACATATAAAATACCATAACTACCAGATACTCTCGTAGGCGATATTATGTATTATAATAACAATAATAATAACAATAATAATAACAATAATTCATTAATCAGCGAGATAATAAAAAACATAACAACACCACATTTAAATAGAAAACTCCTCACAAATTTCAATAAAAACAAATTATATTATACGGCCAAACAGGCAGACAATAATATAAAAGTTGTTCTACCATTTATTTTTAAAAGAGATGATTTGTTGGATTTAAATAAAAATGGGTTAGAAGGAAGTACTGCGAGAATTATAGAACTTATTAAAGAAGAAATAAAAAGAAAAAAATTTCCAGAATTATCGGGAAATGGCGGAAAGCGATATATGGAGCTGTTTGAGCCCATTACCGTAGTAAATAGTGATTTAAATATCGGTTGTAATTTATGGAGGGCTGATGCCTATAATTTCATAAGCGATGATAATATTTATTTATCGTTAAAAATGATTTATGGGGATGGAGCTCCCAAAACAATTGCCAGAAATATTGATGAATTAACATATAAATTAGATGATTTTATACAAAAAATACCATATAAAATACTTGAAAAAGAAAATATAAACACCATAAATCAGAAAGATTTAAGAAGCAAATTAAAAGATTTGGGGCTTGTGTCTTTTGTAGGAGACAGTTCAAAACCTGCGAGAGAATATACAAATGTAAGAAGACATTACAGAATTGCAGGACCGAAAAAAGGAATAAATGTGGCTTTTGAAACTCCAAAAGAATTAACGCCAATTGCCGTGGAGTTATATGATGGCAACATTATTACGGGACTCGGAATAAAAGAAAGGGAAATATATATTATCACTGGGAGAAATGCCCAGGGAAAAACAACTCTTTTAGAGGCCATTGATAGTGGAAGAGACGACCATTTAATAGGCGATGGAAGGGAATATATTATTACCACAAAAAACATATCTAAGGCTACAACAGGATGCATGCAAATGTATGGGCAAGATATAAGTCTATTTTTTGAAAAATTGCCAAAAGGAATAAAAGGCACACCCAAAGAGGTCCATGGAACTGCATCAGGTTCTATGACCATGGCATATCAAATTCAGAAGGCACTATCCACTGGCGTAGATTTAATATTAATTGATGAAGATAATTCAGCTGTAAATTTACTTGTAAGTGGTTTGCTTTCAAGCTGGTTTGAAGGAGTTAAACCACTTTCGGAAATTATAATGAATGAAAGAGAAAAATTAAATTCTGCATTTATAATTATAACTAGTAGTTTGGATTTACTTACGGCTTCAGGAGATAGGGGGATTTATTTGGAAAATCACGAAGCAAAATATTTGAATATAGATAAATTTAAAGAAGAGTTGAGCAATTATTATTTAACGCTTGGTAAAGATATTCGTCTTAATAGAAATAAAAAATAAAAGTTTTATAAGATTAAATAAAATAAAAATACTGAAAAAAAGGAATGATATAAATGTTTGATACAAAAAAAGTTTTAGAATTGGCAAATAAAGATTTTGAAAAAGCTTGGATAACTACAAAGGATTTAATAAAAGATGCCCCAATAAATAAAAAATACCCAAGAATAAAACCATCATTTGGAAAAACAAATCCAGTAATGGATACAATTGAACAGCTTAGGCAGGCATATTTAAGGATGGGATTTGAAGAATATATAAATCCTGTAATTGTAGATGAAAAGGACATATACAAACAATTTGGACCAGAAGCTATGGCTGTATTGGATAGATGTTTTTATTTAGCTGGATTGCCAAGACCAGACATAGGGCTAAGTAATGATAAAATTGAACAGATTGAAAAATTAGGCATAAAAATAGACAGCAACGAAAAAAAGGAGAATTTAAGGAAAACACTTCATTTATACAAAAAGGGAGTGTTGGAAGGAGACGATTTAGTATATGAAATAGCAAATAGTTTAGGATTATCCAATGAAATGGGATTAAAAATATTGGAAGAAGTATTTCCCGAATTTAAAAACTTAAAGGCCGAATCATTACCTTTAACTCTTAGAAGTCATATGACATCTGGCTGGTTTATAACAATATCTGAAATGATGGGAAAAAAACCACTCCCCTATGCCCTGTTTTCAATTGATAGATGTTTTAGAAGGGAGCAAAAAGAGGATAAAAGCCATTTAATGACATATCATTCTGCTTCCTGTGTCCTGGTGGGAGAAGATATTACTCTTGATGATGGAAAAGCCATAGCCGAAGGGTTGTTATCACAATTTGGATTTACGGACTTCCAATTTAGGCCAGATGAGAAAAAAAGTAAATACTACACCCCGGAAACTCAAACGGAGGTATATGCATACCACCCCAAATTAAAGGAATGGCTTGAAGTTGCCACATTTGGAATATATTCACCAATTGCTTTAAGTAAATACAATATTAGCGTTCCCGTTATGAATTTGGGGCTTGGAGTGGAAAGACTTGCAATGATTAACCATAATTACGAGGATGTAAGAAAAATGGTTTATCCTCAATTTTATGAACAGACCCTTAGCGATAGAGATATAGCATATAGTATAAAAGTAGATAAAGTGCCCGTCCTTGATGAATTAAAGGATTTAACAGGGGAATTAATAGAATTATGTGTTAAAAATAAAGATAAACAGTCTCCTTGTGAGGTATTTATTGAAAAGAAAATAAAATTCTACAACACCACTAAAACCATAAAAATAACGCTATTTGAAAAAGAGGAAGGTAAAAATTTATTGGGTCCCTCAATATTAAATAAAATATTTGTGCACAATGGAAATATATTTGGAGTTCCTGAATCGTTTGACAATGTTAAAGAGGAATTTGTGAAAGTTTTAAGTGAGGCCAAAAATAAGGGAGCTCCCACAAATTTAACTTATATAGATACAATATGTTATAAAATAACATCAAAAATAGAGGAGGCCCTTATCTCAAATACTAAAAAGTTAAAAATCAGAGCTCCGATTGTAAGAAGTTTAAGCGATGTAAATTTAAAAATAGATGAGTTGGCTTTAAAGCAGATAATGGGAAACAACAAGGTTATAGACATAAGAGGTCCCGTATTTTTAAATGTGAAATGTGAAATAAATGATTAAATCTTTTATTTATTTTTATTATTTTTTTATTTTATTATAAATACTATTAAATACTATTATTCTAGGGGATTAACATAATATACAATTTTATTTCCATCTTCTTTGGCATTTACAATATCCAATTCTTCCATTTTTCTTAGATTGTATCTAACAGTTTCAACATTCATATCTAAATCTTTGGCTATTTTTCTTAAATGGGCATCATTATTTAACAGATATTGATATATTTCATTTTGGGTATTACTTAAATATAACAACAGTAAATCATTTTTATCCATTCCCACCGGGTAGTATATTATCTTATTACCTATCTTTTTACTTTTTATTAATTCTGCCTTTTCCAATATTCTTAAATGCCACGACAATGTTGATAATGATATATTTAACTCTTCGGATAATTTTCTTAAATGACGTCCAGGGTTATCTATTATGTAATCATAAATTTCTTTTCTTTTTTTATTTAAAAGAACCTTATCTTTGTTATTTGTGGTTATCCTCAATACTACAAATACTGATGTGGATGCGATATTTAAAAGAAAGTTTGCCAATTTCTTTTTTAAAACTTCAAAAATGCTTATAATGGATAATAATGAAGTCAATATAAGCAAAATCATAGGTAATGATGATGAAGCAACCTTTTTGATTATGAAGATATATATCAAATTAGCCAAACTTAATTTATCGGGCTTAAATCCAGCATATATTTTGTTTCCAACCTTTATTGCAGCAGGTTCTCCATTTGCATATGTTGCAATAATTTCTCCCTTTTTAGGGTAGGTATAATAATCAATAACTTGGGTTTTGTTGAGTCTTAATGGGTCTTTTACCCAATATATTGTAGTTGATGTATTGATTTTTTTAGAACTTGGCAATGGGGCAAATATTATGGCATTGGTTGTGGTATTGATATCTTTATGCGAGATAATTAAATTTACGAGTTTGGAATCATTTGTAATTTTAAAGTTAAGTTTTTTAATCAGAGAAATTTCTGTATCTGCATTTATATATGGGGGTATGACAATGTATTCCTTTTTTTCACCTACATAGAATACAGGGCTGTTATTTACATAATCTAAATAAACTGTATTGTTGTAAATATTAATATTTACGCCGTCAATGGTATGATGTATGCAATTATTAAATGCAAAGGTACTACTAAGTAAATACATTGCAATTAATATAGTTGCCATTATGCCATAGCCAAATTTTTTCATAATAACCCCAATGAATATAAAATAAAATAATCAGTAATTATTTAGGTAAATACCAATAGACATCAAAATTGAAACTATTATCAAACTTATAATTCCAAAGATTATATCTATATCAATAAAACCCATAAATATCAATAAAGAAATCTCTAAAAATATTATTGAAATACCCATCAATATAGAGCCAAATAAACTATTTTTTCTTTTTTTCTTATATTTTTTTTCTAATTTTACTATAATATCATTTTCTTTCATTTTTTTACCAATTACTATGTTTTCCATTATTATAATACACATCCAAGCCCAGGTTAATTGCAATTTCATAAGATTTTTTATTTGACAAATATATAGCATTTCGAGTAGTATTTAACGCTAATACAATTGCCTTTGCATCATTTAGTGATATATCCTTTAATTCATGCAAATCCCTAATATCCATCCATTTTTCATCACTAAATTCATATATTGTAGGATTATATAGGTTTTTATAATTACAACCCTCAGGCATCATTACTCCTTTAAAATCTGAATAAATTGTAGTTAATAATTCATCGGGTAATTCGCCACCAATAATTAAAGTTTTCCTTCGATTTATACCCAACAACGGGAATAATACCAATATACTTGGTAATATAACACCATTAAGCACAACTGCGGATTTTAGTTTTTTTGATGAAGTGGGTTGTTTTATTACCACAGAGAAGACTTTTAATTCCTTTGGTTTATATTCCTCATATTCTGTATTTTCGGAAGTTTTTTTATTTTTATTATTATTTTTATTATTATTTTTATTATTATTTTCTTCGGTTTTGGTATTGGATGATGATGATGATGGTGTGTTTTTATTGTTTTCATTATTTTTTGGAAGGAGTGTTGTAATTTTATGATGGTTATTGGATGGACTTAGAGGGTATGTATTATAGGGCATATAAAAATCCAAACCTTCAACTTTGGCTATTCCAATGACATATGACTTTCCCACTTTAAGTGCTGGTTTTATAGCTATATTCTCATAAGTGTCATTCCAAGCGTAAAATCTTAAATAAAATGTAGGAACATTATCTGATATTATATTAAAAGATTTCGTTATATCTTCATTTGGATTTAATACTGTTGAATCGTTCCCAAGATGTATTTTGGTATTATTAATCTCTACCCAATAACTGACATTCATATTCAAAGAGATATTTTTATCGTTTTTTATTATATAATTAGCTGTCCATTCAGTAGATCCATTACTTAAAATTTTATTTGACTTTGTTATTGAAAATGGGATAGATAGCGAATATCTCACTTTTACCTTTGCTGGAATTTTAAAACTTATGTTATGTTCTTTAAAGTATAAAGTTGAAGAGCTATCAATTTTTGATAATGTTATTGTTTTATAGGAATTAGCTGGAACTAAAACTGAAGTGTTTTTAATAACAAATCCATCTGGAAACGAGACATTAACTAGTATATCATATGGATAGTTGTTTGTTATATTGTAATAAACCTTCCATTCATTTTTATTGATTTTATTTGCTGATATACCTATAAACATGTTAAATTTTTCAGGAGATAGGGAAATAGTTATATTTTTTGGTTGTGAGAGATAAGTAGAGACATTTATATAGTATATATTAATACCAAAAGACTCTGGGTTTTCATAATCTATATATAATTTAGAAATATTTACCCCTTGAGAATCATTTGGGTAGAAGATAACATCCCTATATTCATACATTTCCCCATAACTTACAGAAAGCAATACAAAAAATATTGCTATTAAATATCTCTTTTTCATAATTATCATCATTATATATTGTACATATAATTAGTTAGGAGGATCTATACCTAGGTTATATGCATCGGATACCCTACAATTTTCAGAGATGTTTAAGATTATGTTTATTTTTTTAATTTCTCCCCCAGAGATATCGTTGAATTTAAACCGATAGACATTGTTAGTGTTATTAAATTTATTGAAGTATCCAGAGACATTTGTTACATTTGAGTTATTTGGTTTTACCCAATAGACATAGACATTACTTACATCGTTGTATGATTTGACCGTTATTGATATATTTATATGATTATCTTCCAAAATTGCAGAAAGTCCAGCTGAAATATTTATCCTTTTTATTAACAAATAATCCGGACCAAATTCTGATGTTCCTTTACCTTTTAAAGTGGTAGTTGCAGTTATTAAACATCCTTTTTCAACACCCCTTCCAGAAATATTAATTGTTCCATTGAAATTCCCATTGTTATCAGCTGTTAAACTACCCTGATAAATCCAGCCTTCTCCATAATGGTTATCCAATACCGAACCGTTTGAGGAGATATTATTTCCTATTAAATTATCTCCACCACTTGAATTTTTAACTAAATATATCTCAATTGAAGTATTTGCAAATGCTGAGGAACCGCTATCATTTCCAACATGGCCTTCAATGTAAAGTTTAGTACTGTTAAGTTTAGCGTAGGTTATAATAGGATAATCTACACCATAATTGGCCTGTGATGAATAAATAAAACCGTCATTTGCAGTAATGCCATCTCCTGCTGTTTTATTTATGTTATCTAAATCTATGCCCAATCCACTATTGTTATACATTGAATTTTTAGATATTGTAATATTTATTGGACTACCGGAGTATCTGCTTACCACAACCCCTGCGGTGGTGTAATTTTTACCACAATCGTGAATTATATTATATTTAACTACTCCATTGTTACTATCATCATCAAAAAGGATTCCTGCTGAGGCTGTGTTAAAAATTGTATTTTCTATTATATCCGCATTTTCAGAGCCATACCTTATTTCAACACCCTTTCCCGCACTTCTTGGGTTAGTTCCGCTCCCCATGTATGTATCATGTATCAGGTTTTCTTCCACTGTAATGTTATCGGCATAAACAGCAATGGCATCTGGATATTTATAGTTAGAATCGCGACCTGCATCAAAGACTTCATTCCACCTTACCAATGTTTTAAGTGGTTCATTTCCTGTTGTGGTTGATTTACCAAGGCCTATATCGTAACGACCGCAATAACCGATGTAATTTCTTTGAATTATTCCTCCAATATTGGGAAGTGTATTGTCATAGATTACTATACCTTCTTTTGTTATATTGTTATTAATTGGGGGATAACTACCATTTGCCCTAACACCAATTATATTTTTTTCTATAAGGAAATTATTACATCCTCCCTGGACTTCAATACCGTCTCCTGAATTTATCATTGCTATTTTTCTGATAGTAACATTGGATGGATTGATTGTTCCATTTCCTATCTTAAAAGTATAGGAGCTCCCACTTCCATTTACCTCTAACTCCAATTTGTCAAATCTCGGTAAAGTTGGTTCATCTCCAGTATTTGGAACACCATCAGGCCCTACTCCGACTGTTCCACCAGTCCCTATTTGTCCAGGATTGCTATCTCTCACCGTCATATTTGGAAAATATGCAGTTCCATCAATAGTTGTAATATTATCCATTATAATGGGTAATTTTTTATTTAATGCAACAGACCACCACTTGCCACTTCCATCATTTTCGTTTGGATTCACCATTGGAATAAAATACATGTGGTTTGCTCCATTAATGGCATTGGCATTCTCTATAAACTGCCTTAATGTTCCCTGTGCATATCTGTTTGAACTTGAATCGTCATCGGTATCTTTTGTATTAACAACAACATCAAAACTGAATCCAAATAAAATATTATTTTTGCTGCTATTGTATTTGCTCGTGTTTATTTTTACATAATGCTCATAAACTCTATTACCCCAATCATCAGATTTTGTTGCATTTCTACCTCCAAAGAATGGGATAACTTGGGAATAATTACTATCATTCGTTTGATATGTTTCCTCAGCCCATATATTATTTATAGTGTATCCAGAATTTAATCCTCTTGTTGTATTAACAGTTTTTGAATTTACAACAATGAAGTAAATCCCATCTCCATTTACCGTAAAATTAAAACCCCCACTTGAATTCGTTGTAGTATTTTCAATAAATGAATCGTTAATATCTAAGATTCCGTTTGCATTTGTATCTTTAACTAAACTTACATTTACATTTGAGATTGGACTATCATTTTTATCATATTCCCCTAAAACTCCCAAATCCTCATATATTGTTCCTTTTATAATTTTTGGTATGACTTTGACTGAATAATTACTATTATATATAACTCCATTTGATTCTATTCCCGTTATGGATATATTATATGTTCCACTAACCGGTAGATTAAACGAATAATTGTATAATTTCCAGAATGATGGATATATTCCATCAACTTCTTGTAAATCCATTGAATCTTTTAAATACATTGTTCCATTGGGGTAGAATACTGTTATATTTGCTCCACTTATATCATAAGAGCCTATTGGGTCTGTAATATTGGCAAAAATACTTGCATTATCCCCAGAATAATAAACTGTTTTGTCAGTGAATATATTGTTAACTTTAACATAGGTTGTTGTATTTAGCGTTATATTCGATATATGTGCTGAATCATGATAAACATTTATAGGACTCTGGGAATTCTGATTTTCCACCCTTAAAACTAAATAGTAATCTTTTGGTATTGTAGTTATTGATGATAGGCTAATATTAAATATGTAAGGATTTATGTTGTTATTTAATAATATAGTTTCTTTATCACTTCCTAAGGTGAATGAGCTGCTTCCATCAGTAGCTATTATACTAACTACAACATCATGGCTGTTTGTTCCTGATGGATCATCTACATATAATAAAATGGGAATTTTTGAGGTTATAACAAAGTCATCTGCAAATACTGGGTATTGATACCAGGAACTTAACGAGTTTCCATCAATTATTGTATAATTATTTGATTTTAGGGGAACTGAGGTGTTTAATGTTTTTAATGAATTTCCATGTAAATAAAAAGTTTTTTTAACTGATGGTGGATAAGGTGTTGAAGTTTGGAAAGATACATCATCATATATTAATGGATTTGATATTTGAATAAACTTTAATTTAGTTAAATCAACTTCCCCCAAGGGAGTTGTAAGGGGTATCTCTTTTAAAACTGTTAAATTGAGCTTACCATTTGGTATATATACATCAGGCAAATTATTTGAATTAGAATCATAACCACTAGCGATATAATTCCAGTTTCCATCTCCACTGCTATCTTCGGCTATTAAAAAAGAGTTATTATATATTTTTGTTACCCAACCTTTTGTTGAATTAGTTATATTTATATCAAATTTATCACCGCCTCCATTATTGTTGACTGTTATATTATAGTATATTTCGTCCCCATCATTTCCTATTTTTTCCTGATAACTTGGCGTTATTGAAAATGAGGATATATATACAACAATGCTTTTTTCATCATTTGAACTATTTTGGTCATTTGGAAGGTTTGTTTTTATGGATATATTATATTTCCCATACGGAATATTTGAAATATTTATTGGAAAGCTTATCTTTTTTTCTTCATTATGGGGTACTGATAGATTTATTAAAGTGAAATTTGAATATGAATAAGTTCCATTAATTTGGCTCATATTTATTGAAACATTTAAATTATATGCATCCACTAACCCATACAAAGCAATTGTTGAATTTACATAGATTATCTTTTGAATATTTGGATTAAAACTATCCCCATTATTTGGGTAATCGATACTTTTAACCCCCGCATCATATAGTTCATTTAATCCAATGTTTATATCATTTATCATATCAGAATAATTATAACCCAATCCCCAAATTATTGGAATTACCCAAATATCTCCAGAGGCTAAAGAATTTTTACTCCATGATAATGCAGTTCCTGCATCACCAATGTACGATGAAGCGTTATTTAAATTATTATTAGATATATCGTTCCACATATATCCATAGTAATTAACATCGTGGGCATAACTTGGGATATTCGACTTAAACCCGCCATATTGTATATTATCAACAGGTGCATTAGAATCATACCCATATACTATATCGTCAGAGCCATTATAATATGCATTGTCATTCTGATAACTTCCATCAAAATTCCAATCCATACCTTGGAAAAATCTTAAATCATTGTAATTTTTCGTTGTAGGATTTTTTACATAATAAATCGTAGCAAACCATTTGTTATTTCCTCTAATTATGACTTTTTGAGTGATATTTAAGTTTTTATTATTCCACGGAGCATACATATCTGTTAGAATTAAACTCTCTAAAATACCATTTGGAACTGTATTCAGTGCAATGTCTGTCCTATTAATTTCAGATAAATATCTAGATGCAGTTTCAAAATTGTCTCCTCCATTTCCATACTGTCTTGTTCTTGTATTTACAGTATATCTTATTGCTATTTTTGAACCTGCATCAGCATCAATATTATTTGCATAATTATTGTCACCCGTTCTTCCCGCATGGTCATAAGAAGCTATTGTTGATGAATTATCCCCTTCATTATAAGGAAAGATAATTGCAGAAATTTGACCGCACCCTCCATCAGACTGTCCATCATAAGACAATTCAACAGCAATTGAATTATTTGGTTTAGGGGGCGTTAATGATATATCATACCCATATACTGGGTCATCGTAGAAATACAATGTATTATTTTCAATATACCACCTTATATTTCCAATAACTTCCCCTGTTGTTCTATTTATTGAGATATTATTAAATATGGCTATACCATCATCTCTAACTATTTTTTTAACACCATATCCTTTTGGAATCTTACAACTAAACTTATACCAGACATCGTCCAACTTATTATTCACTTCAACCCTAATTTTAGTATTATCTATTTTTTTTTCATTTGCTGTGGTATTTAAAATACCCATCGGAAAATTATATTCATTTAATATTTTCTTATCGGCTTTGATTCTAATTTCAATAACTTCATAGTTATTGTTAATTTGTTCTATTTTTAATATACTATATTTTTTTTCTTTTCTGTATTTTTCAATGGTTTTTTCAATTTCCTTATTACTGCCTTCAAGATTAATAACTATTTCTTTGCTAATAGGGTCATATGAAACTAATTTTTTAATTTTTTTCTTATTTTTAACATTTATAGGTATATGCATCTTCTGTTTTGCATTACCATACAATATTTCAATTTTTTCAATTTTTGATATATTTAACATATTACTTAAATGAATTAAAGAAATATTGAAATTTCCATTTGTTAATGAAATATTTATTTTCTTTTTAGATGGGTAAACTATAAATTTAACATATTTGGGTTTTTTAACATAATATGATACATTACCAAAAATACAGCTATTGTTAAAATCAGCGTTAATTTTGTAGTAATCTACAACAAAAGATTTTTTAAATTTATCAATTACAACTGTGTAATTTCCCAATATAATATCTTTATTTAATTTTGTCGATAAACTGTAATTTTTTCCTTCTTTATGGATTTTTAAATTAATAATTTTATTATTTGGAGTTATAATATAAGCATTATTTGGTTTAAAGTTGGTTTTTATAATTATTTTTTCTGATGGAAAATAGATATCTTTTATTATTACTGTTTTATTTTTTATTTCATATTTTTTTGTATAGTTTAAAAATATGGTTTTATTTGATGTTTCATTGTCAAATTTTGCGTAAATTTCAATAGGGATGTTTAAAATAACTGGAGAGACAATATAAGTCCCATTGCTTGTGTTAATAAAGTTTAAGGTAGTTCCATTTGCAAATCCATATGGAATCCCGTTAGTTTTTACAATAACCTTATATCCTTCTACTAAAACATTTAAATAATGTGTATCTTCATTACTTTCATTTTCAAGATTTTCAGTTGTATTTGATAAATTATCAGCCATATTACTCAAATTAGCTGAATCAGTTATATCTGGAGTTATATTATATGTTTTATTAAATTGGGAGATATTTGATAAATTTTCATAGATTGATATATTTGAGTTATTTAAAGCTGATTCATTTAATGTTGGTAAATTGGCCATTGCAAAATTTGATAACAACAAAACAATTACTAAAAACATTGTAATAATCTTTATAAATTTCATAATTATCCCATTATAAACTTTTTTTGTTGTTAATAATAATAATATATTTAAGGGAGTATTTAAAATTTATAGAACATTTTTTAGACAGTTTTTTATTTTAAAAATGAAAAAATAAAATAAGATAAAATAAAATAAGATAAATAATTAATAAAGATTGAGTGTTATTCATTTTCTTTTTTTCTATTGGATCTTAACTCTGTATATACCAATATTATTACCAAGATTGCCAATACAGTTAACCAAAACAACACATATCCATAAGTTGGCAATTTTGGCAATGGCAATATTGAAAATTCTGCTTTTATAATATGTAAGGTATTTTTTGGAACTCTAAAATTGTTTCCATCAGGTTCTTGATATGTTAAGTGATAAGGTGAGTTAAATTTTATATTTAAATTATCTATATCCATGTCACAACCTACTGGCAAAGATACTGTTTTAAATAAAATTCCGTCATCTACAATATCGGCATTATATTCTAATATCACCGTTACATTGGAATATTTATCAATGGGCTCCCAAATCTCATAGCATATAGTTGTAAAATCACTACTACTATTTTTTATATAAACATTCATAGGTGTTAATTTACCGTCTCCAATTTTATAATAACCTTCTAAATGGCTTATATCAATAGATTTAACCTCCTTTGTAAATGGAATCGGTATAATAAAAAGTTTTTTAGGTCCTCGCTCCTGCAATCTCAACTCTCCAATACCTGGAACTAATGGATATGATGCAAGGTTTTTTATTGCAAATATATTTTTAACCGTAGTTTGCCCATTATCTATTTTTATGTCCATAGAATAATTAGTTATTTTTTCAACATCTGCATAACTACAAGATAGGGTAGATAGCAATAATAGTGAAAATATTAGGCCTATTTTTTTCATACTTTCCCTCAAATTCCCCTGATTTATTTTTAATTTTATTTATAAATTTTTATATTAAGGCATATTTAAACTTTTTTCTAAAAAAAAAGAAATAAAGAATTTATTATTTATTTAGTTATTTTTTCTTCTTCTTATTATACAACCTACACCAACTAAACCACTCAATAGCATCAATAATGGTTCGTAGTTATCTGCTATTGCACCACTAACAAGTGTTATCTTTGGTGAGGTTGTAGGAAGTAATGAATGCGTAGGGTCGATACCTACAATGAATGCATCTGATGGATTGAATACACCAGTTCCATTTATTGTATAGTGTATAACTACTGTTTTACTGTTAGTTATTTCTGATGTATCGTTATAACTACCATCCCCATCTGCTCCTCCATTGAGAGGATTCAATGCCCAATATACACTCATATTATATCTTGGGTCAGATACCGAATGATTTCCAGTGTTATTTAACATGTCCGTTCTATTTACAGATATACTACCAACAATTGAGAAGTTCTGAGGTATTAAATCGTAGGCATAAACGAAAGGTGATGTTTCGCTTCCAATATTTTCCACTACGATATACATGTCATAGGTTCCATCTGCATTTGGTATGATATGTTTTGTTACCTTTATCATGTAGGAACCTACAACCAAAATTTTTTCTATTACTATATATTTATTTCCCATTCCTCCGGTTTCTCTTGTTATGGAATAATCGTCATTGGTTATTTTAAATGAGCAATTTGCCCAAACTATTGGCACGCCATCAAATGTAAAGTTATATGCCAGAGTATTCCAAGATTCAGAGGGTTCTAATTCAATGTTTGGTGTTAGGGAATGATTGCTATCATTATCATATCCATTATCTCTTGTAATCCAAATACTCTTATCGAATGGGTCCCAACATTGATGATATGCCGATTTATTAACTGCCCAGATATTCAAACTTGTTAAATTAAAATTGTAGGATTTTGCCTTATTTTTGAAAGTTGCAGTTTCATTCCAATGATATTCATCATCAGAACCATGAATTGTAGAAATTGACCCTATACCTGAGGCATAAACTCCTTTTATTGATGAATTTGTGGATATACCATTGTAATTAAATTCTACCACTGCAAATCCATATCTTTTTAATGCACCATCCCTTTTAGATATATTTCCGTTGTAAATACCATGAATTGTAAAGTTTATCTCGGCTTTTTGAGAATTATTTAATGATATATTATACCATTTTAGGGCATTTGAAAAACTATTAAAGTATTCTCCATCAAAGGTATATGCATTTCCTCTATTGTATGACATATTTGTTATATTTAGCATACTCCAATTTTCATCACCATAAAATCCATCATTTGAAGGAATTACCCTTAAATCATCTACATAGTAAGGATGACCTCCCCTTATTACAATTCTATCAAATGACTTATAAGTATTATCATTTGCGGAAACTTCTTTTTGATAATCCATGCTTTCATTGTATATTTTTAAGGTTATTGTTCCATTGGAGTATATATATAACTTAAATTTATACCATTCATTTTCGGGCGGATTCCAAGATATTTTATTAGATATACTATTAGCACCACCATTTGTTCTTTTATCTATCCATATTTCATTACTACTATGAGATACTGCAATAGTATACCCATTAAAGTTTTCATCCTCTAAACCAACCCTATCTATTGGACCTGCCCAACTACTTGCATAAGGTCTATAAATCCAACCTTGAAGGGATATAGTCCTATTGTACTGTTTTGGTAATATGTAATATCCTCCACTCGGGTCATTATAGTTAGAATCACTCGTATTGTCGTTTCCCTTCCAAAGTGAATGATTTTTAGAGTGGGAGAAATTTGAAGACCAGTTTATAATTCCCGTCCCATATTGGTGCCAATTACTCCAATTGTTAAAATCCTCATAAAATGAATTATTACTCAGATATTTTGTGAAATTAACATATACAGTATTATTACCAATTACATCTTTATTTGGGATAATATCGACTTTAACATTCCAATAGGTTTGATTGTAATGTGCAGGTATCTTTGTTGTGGAATAGGTTTCATTTATTGTTATAGGCAGAGTTTTTGAGGGGTTTATATCAAAGGCACAATCCACATAACTATTATTTGGGAGCTCCGATATGTGTATATAATCAGTTCCTTTTCCATTAATTCCTGTATATGATGGGGCATTATTGGTAATATAAACGCCTTTTGGAGTGCCGTTATAAACTACTCTTAGTGGTGTAATATTGTCTGAAATATTTACTACAACCCAAACATCATGCAATGTGTCATCAATATATGGGGCTGTATTTTCAATAATAAAATGACCCACTAAACCTCCTGAGGAGTAATTTAATTCTCCATTTCCATCTGCAACCGCTACTGAGTTAAATTTTTCCACATACTTAATTTTTAAGGGACTACTTAAATTTACAACCTCTAAATCATCAACATAATATTGATAACCCCCATGAATAACTACCCTATCAAATGAATTATAAGTATTATCATTTGTGGAAACTGTTGCCCCTAAGGTTCCATTATTATAGTATGTTGAAAGTGTTATTGTTCCATTGGAGTATATATACAACTTAAATTTATACCATTCATCTTCTGGTGGATTCCAAGATATTTTATTAGATATGGTAGCAGCACCCCCATTTGTTCTTTTATCTGTCCATATTTTATTACTGCCATGGGACACTGCAATGGTGTATCCATTAAAATTTTCATCCTCTAAACCAAGCCTATCTATTGAACCACTACTATAATTACTCGGTCTATAAATCCACCCACTAATAACAACATCCCTTCCAACCACTTCTGATAAATTTTTATAACCGCCATTTGGGTCGTTATTATTATCTTTTTTCAACGAGTAATTTCCAGAATAATGTTGTTCATTTGATTGATATACTGTTCCAGAGCCATAATTGGCCCACCCACTCCAATTTTCAAAATTATCATAAAATATCATATTTGATGCTGAAATAGTATTAACACATGCTATTAATAACATTAACAGTATAACATATTTAAATTCCATAATATTGCCCCAATAATATTAATTATCATAGCCCAAATATCGTTAAATTATTATTAAAAATAATTAAAAAAAAGAAATAAAGAATTTATTATTTATTTAGTTATTTTTTCTTCTTCTTATTATACAACCTACACCAACTAAACCACTCAATAGCATCAATAATGGTTCGTAGTTATCTGCTATTGCACCACTAACAAGTGTTATCTTTGGTGAGGTTGTAGGAAGTAATGAATGCGTAGGGTCGATACCTACAATGAATGCATCTGATGGATTGAATACACCAGTTCCATTTATTGTATAGTGTATAACTACTGTTTTACTGTTAGTTATTTCTGATGTATCGTTATAACTACCATCCCCATCTGCTCCTCCATTGAGAGGATTCAATGCCCAATATATACTCATATTATATCTTGGGTCAGATACCGAATGATTTCCAGTGTTATTTAACATGTCCGTTCTATTTACAGATATACTACCAACAATTGAGAAGTTCTGAGGTATTAAATCGTAGGCATAAACGAAAGGTGATGTTTCGCTTCCAATATTTTCCACTACGATATACATGTCATAGGTTCCATCTGCATTTGGTATTATATGTTTTGTTACCTTGATTAAATAACTTCCAACGATTTGTATTTTTTCTGTAATGATATATGCACTACCATATTTTGTGCTATATTCATTTACTGACCTATTTAGTAAGGTTATATTATTATCCACTACCTTAAATGTGCAGTTTGCCCAAACTACTGGGACACTACTAAATGTAAAGTTAAATTTAGAGGTATTCCAATGAGCTCCTGGTGCAAGTGTTGTAGGTAATGGACTACCATAGGTATAATTTGAACCACTTATTAATAAACTTGAATCGAATGGGTCTAATGTTGTTGGATTACTTCCATCTACGGCCCAAATATTAACATTTGTTAGATTGAATGAATATGATTTTGCTTTATTTTTGAAGGTTGCATTTTCATACCATAAAACATAATTTCCACTTGCATCTTGTTCAGGACCTTGCTTATTTGCACTAATTTGTCCATAACCTGATGCAAATATTCCAGGAATTACAGAGGTTGCATTGTAATGTGTATTATTATAATTGAAGTAAATTACTGCAAATCCATAAGGTATTTCTAATGCATTTCTACCTGTATATGAACTATCTGCATTTACTGTGAAGTTTAACTGTTGTATAGAATTATCAGATAATAATACATCGGTCCAATTTAAAGCATCATTGTTATTTGATACATAAGGCCCATTCCAAACTACTGTTGAACCTGTGCTACTTGCATTATTTGATATATCTAATTGTGTCCAAGTGCTATTTCCATAGTTATTAGGGTCATTACTCAAATATTTAACTACTTCTACACTTACATTTGAATTTGTTACTGAATCATTTCTTTTTACTGTCATATATACTGTCCAATTTACTACTGTATTGGCGGGAACTTTTGTTGTTGAATAGGTTTCATCTACAATAATAGGAGCTCCTGCATTGGGTACATTGGATACATTGTAGCTAAATGTATATATAATCCAGCTGTTAGGTCCAAGAGTACTTATATGTATATATTTATCACCTCCTGAAAGACCAGTTTTTGCATCAGGAGAATCTGCTATATTATTTCCAAGAACCGTTCCAGATTTGTTATAATATTCTAAACCTGTTATGTTGTTTGTCATATTTACTGTAATCCATACATCATTTAATGTATCATTTACATCAGTTGCAGTGTTGTTTATAATTACATATGCAGTGATATTATTAACAGTTGGATTTACTCCAGTTGATGTGGCAGTTCCAGTTATATTATATTTCTCTTCATAAGTTACCTTTAATGGTCCGTTCGTGCCGTAGGCAGATACCATAGATATTGCCCCGACAATGCACAACAGACTTATTAATGCAATATATTTTTTCATTATAGTTCACCCAAATATATAGTTGTGATAGGCATATAAAATAAGATATAAAATTAATTAGTAGATAGTATATTATTATTTAATTTAACATATTATCTCATATATATACTTTATAGGACATTTTTAGACAGTTTTATTTCAAAAATGAAAAAAATAAAATAAGATAAAATAAAAAAACTAATAATATCTTGTAATATATTTATATTTATATTTATATTAAAATTGAACCTATTATACAACACAAAAGCATAAAATTCATGATATACATTATATTTTTTGATGATTTTTTAGCACCACTTTTTGAAGGAGCTCCAACAATTTAACGATTGAACATATATATAATATATCATACAGAATTATCCCCACTAAATAAATCTCTCTAAATATGTCCATAATATAGGACAATAAAATTAGAATAACTGCAACTATTAAAAAAATCCCTGCAATATATAAGGATTTATCGCCATATTTTATTGGAAGAGAAATAACCTCTTCTTTTAAACCCCCTCCTCAAAATTCTTTATTGTCCCCCTCTAATCCCGTGTTGTAAACATTGCACATAAAACTAAAATCAAAGTAATGCCAACATTATTAACGGATGCACCACCAAATAGAAATACTGGGCCCGTAAGATAAGCCACTATTAAATTTCCAATTATTTTATTTTTTTGTATTTTTTAGCGTGTATAGATATAGATATAGATATAGATATAGATATAGATATAGATATAGATATAGTGCATTAATAATTGCCATTAGTTTCCATCCATTAAACAAGGATGGAAACTTTTATAATGACGACACAGAGCCAAATCCTTTTGATACTTTCCCACCAATCCCCAACAGATTTGGAATATTAAAATTAACTTCAAATTTGCCAAAAAATCCAATAAATTTAGTTCCCTTGTATTTAACTGGGATTTCATCATATTCTAAAATATTTGCTTCTATTCTCTTATCTACTGTGTAGTTTAAGTATTTACTCATTGATAGCAGGTTTCCTATCAATATTTTTTCAAGTTTTTCTTTTCGTCCATTCTCATTTAATTTTTTGTAATCTAAATAATTTTTCTCATTTAGAGCAACCCATGGAGATACAAACCTATATTTTTTTAAATCATCACATGCTCCAAAATCCTCAGATTTTACAGAGATATATCCATCAACAACATCATATAATTCATGATTCAATTCTAATTTGTCAATATCGAGTACCATACTTCCTAAAATATTTGTTCCTTCATCTATGCCTATTAGATAAGCATTACCACCCATTATTTTGTACTGAATTTTGGGGTAAGAGTATATAAATCCATTTCCGCTGTGGTGGTGTAGTTCTTTATGACCGCATTTATTAAATTTATTTAAAATATACCCCCTTAAATAAGAGGTTTGAAATTTTTTTAATGGTCTATCTGTTTTTAATTTACAGTGCATTGTTTTTAATTTCATATTTTCCCTCATAATATTAACATATTATCCTCGACAGCATTAAATCCTGTCTCTATATTATAATATTTATTATCAATTATGGTTATATCTTTATTTTCATCTATTAAAATATCTTTTCCTTTGATTGCATGTTTTTGGATTGATATTATGTACTGATAAAATTCCTTTTTTATTTTTAAAAATTCCCTCTTTCTTTTAAATGGGTCTTTTATACTTTTTATCCGTTCATATTCAGCATATACTTTTTTTGCATCATCTTCAACATTCACAAACAGATTTATTTGTGGTATTTCGTCAATTAATTTAAAATTTTTAGGTACATTATTATATTTGAATGATTTAATAATTTCTAGGAGCTCCCTCGATGAATCATCATATCCTTTTAATTTTTTAAAATAACAATTGTTAATATTTAGGAGCTCCCTTTCTTCAATTTCATCATAATTTTTTAATAATTCCTCAGTCTTTGAAATGAGAGCTCCGTTATAAATATACCTGCTGAATGGATGACCATTATCATTGATTAGTTTGACTATGTTTATAATTCCCTGTTCTGTTCCTTCTCCATGTCTGTTACATCTCCCCGCAGTTTGATTTATTGAGTCCAATGGTGCAATGTCCCTATACACAATATCAACGCTTATATCCACTCCTGCTTCGATTAACTGGGTGGATACTATGATTTTTCGGTTATTGTTTTTATTATTTTTATTAATCTTCTCAATACGGTTTAATCGTTCCTTTGGATATATATTGGTGGATAAGTAATAATATTCAGTATTTTCATAGTTATATTCCTTTAATAAGTCATAAACTTCTTTTGATGATTTTATGGTATTCAATACTATTAAAAAATCTTTATCTGGATTGTTGTTTATGTCTTCGTCTAATACGCCTACAAATTCAGTTAAATCCATAGGTTCATTGTGTATTTTCATTTTTATTCTATTTAAGTTTGAAAAATAATGTTCTTTATCGTCAAGAAGTTCTACGCATTCATTTTTATCAAAAATCATAGGTAGCGTGGCTGTTGTAAGTATAAAATATATATTATACTCCTCTGCCAAAAATCTGAATATTTTATTTACTAAATGCCAGTATTTGTGGGGAATGGACTGTATTTCATCCAATATAATTATGCTGTTAGATAAGCTGCTGAACTTTTTTAAGTCGCTGTTTTTATTTGAAAATATGCTGTAAAACAACTGCATAAATGTTGTTGTAATTATTTTGGAGCTCCATGTTTCCATTAAATGAAGTGATTTATTTTCATCCAGTATATTCTCTTCCCCATTTTTCTCATGCCAATATACCACATCTGACAGATGGTGATGTTTTAAAAGAATATTTGAAGGAGGATTTTTTAAAACTTCATTTAAAACTTTGTAGTTTTGGTCAATGATACTTAAAAATGGAAGGCAGTATATTATTTTCATATCGATATTTTTTTCAGTTTTTATCCGATTTGACAATTTTAGGGCAAAATTAAAAATAGTAAGAGTCTTTCCAATTCCTGTTGGAGCGTTTAATGTGTATATTTTCTGATTTAAATCTAAATTATGTACTTTATTTGAAATTTTATAAAATATTTCTGTTCTTAGATGGTCTATTGGTTTGATTTTAGGTTTATTTTCGATATAATCAATAATGTCGGAAGGTATTTCATTAGAAACTCCGAGTTCTGTATTTTGTCTAAATATGGCATCCTCTTTATCCGATGATATTAATAGAGAAAATAAATATTGATATAAATAATATGTCTCAATTTTCATTTCATCGTTGATTTCGTATTTTAAGTCATCACAGAGATATTCCAATTCTTCAACTTCTGAAATAAGTTCCTCAATATCACAATTCAATTTTGGGAAATTATTTTCATTTAATATATTGTTTATAAAATTGAAATTTAATTCATCAAACTGTTTTTTTAAAATGTCTTCATCCTGTATGGAGGCATCATTTAGGAGCTCCGATAAATTGCCATGATGCTTTTTTATACACAATGAAAATATTTGATAATATTTGTTATCTATATTTTTTGATTCTAAATAGCTCTTTATAACATAATTTGCTAAAACAAACGATATTTCCGAATGTCTTTTTAATATTCTTTTTTCTATTTTCTCATTTCTTATGTATTTTTGAAAATAGGTTGTAGTTTTTCCAAAATCATGAGATAAGCATATTATTTTTAAAATATCCTTTATAATAGCATTATTAAAGTATTTTAATTTTAGAGAATTGTATTTAGATAATGCCCTATTTTTTGTCATTATGAGGTGTTTTTTTAGTGGATAGTCAGGATTAGGATGAGATATAAGCTCCATATATTGTCCCTCAATAATTAAATAAGCGTAATATTCTCTTTTAGTTCTGGGATATGATAATACTCTTTAACCTTGCAATTTATTGATTCTCCATTTCGTTCGTAAAATATATCAATATACTCTGTGGTTAATCTATTTTCATCCATTTCATTTGGTATCTTTGAAAATAAATATTCCTTATTTAGTTCTAAATTAATATCGTCATTTATGATATTATCTCGTCTAATTAATGAGTTAATGGTTGTGTATTCGTCATCGGAAACTTTTTTCTCAAATTCAAATTCTCCCATATATTCAAAATTTGCTAGGAGCTCCGATAGTCCCAACGATATAGTATATACTGTTTTATGCTGTTCCAACAATTTCTTTAATTTTGAATATAGTTTTTCATCGGTTAAATGAACATACAACCTATATTTTGGATTTTTAAGCATTTCAAATCGTATTTGGGTTCTATTTGGAATTAAATTTACATTATATATCTTAATACTTTTAATACTTTTATTATCTAAGGAGATATTGGATTTTTTTATCTTGTCTCTCTTTGTATCAATTAGATTCAGGGCAATATTGGTTTTTTGTATAGGATTTTTTATTTTTAGGGCTATCTTTACAGTATCTTTATTTATATGCTTTAAATAGTCTTCCTTATCCAATCCTAAAAATGCTCCCAACATGCCATATATTGAAGTTTTTGGGGGAAAATCATAAGATAAAGGACTTGTAGTTGTATAGATTTTTTTAAAATGCCCATAATCCCCCCAAATATCAAAAACTATCATCTTCATATTTTCACCAAAAAGTGTGAAATAAATTAAAATAAAATAATATGGTGTGTGTTGAATATATTAAATATTAATTTCTTTAAACTCAATTTCATTGCCATCTACATTGAATTTAAACTCTTCGTCGTTGTAAGTTAGTTTTAATCTATCATCCCACACATATTCAACATTTTCAATTTTATCTTTATTTTTCAACAATATATCTATTAATTTTGTCATATCAATTTTATAGTCATCGGAGCTCCTAATTTCCTCATCATTAACATCGGATTTAAGTATTAAACATTTGTCCAAATCTCCAATATGGTAGTTGTTTTCTTTGTAATTCACTTTAATTAATAATTTTGGAGTTTGTCCTATTTTACTTCTACTGATTAGGTTTTTTGTTCCATTCCATATGGCATCGATGAGTTTATTTATGTCTTCGTTTGATAGATTGGTATGTTTTGCAGCATTTTCGTTTATTATTCCATAAAATGATATTAATGAGTATGGAACGACATATTCTTCCCTAAAAGTCTTCTGTCCTTTATCCTTTCCAGATGCAAATGCCCCCGTACCTTTTACAAACATTAGCTCTACTTTGTGGAGAGATTTTCCAAATCTAAACTGAACAGGTCCTGTGAGTGTAATGGAACCTCCTTTATTTTTATTTAATTCGATAGGGATTGTTCCTCCAAAAAGTCTAACATCGATACAGTTGTTTAAAATATTGTTTTGCATTATTTCTTTCATATCGTTTAAAGTTAGTTTTGATTTGTCAATTTTATTGTTGTCTTCCCCATGAAGAAAATCCTCAGCCCTCAACTTTGCATCTTGAATATTACCTTTATCATCTTCAATTTCCCTTACAAATATTTCTTCTCCATTAAAGTTATTTAAATAATCTCTAATGGTTCTTTTTAACCTAACATCACTTACTAAATTTATTCCAGTAGATGGGTCAATCCTTGGTTTGTTATCGTCCAACGGGTCTCCATTTGGATTTATGTATTGGGCATCGTATAAAAATATTAATTCACTTCTATTTATGGCGTTTGATTCAGTATTACTCATTTTTTTCACCCTCATTGTTTTTATTATTTTTTAAGTTATCAAAAACGGAGCTTAGGGACATACCTAATGAAAATATGTAGGATATTTCATTGTTTGACAAATTCCAATTACTTCCTGAATTTATATATTTAAGTGCAATTTCTTTTTTTAGGGGAGAATAATAATTAATACCATCTTCCTGCCCATATTCCATTAATTTTTGACTTGCCTCCTTGAATATGTTTTCAACTTTGGATTTATCCAATTTTAAACCTTGAAGTTTTGCTAAAAACGGCTTTGACTGTCGTTTATGGGCTTGAAGATTTAAAAGTTTATTAACCAACACACCAGTTAAAAACACTGCCTTTTTATCCTCACTGTTGAAAAACTCCTCATAATCTTCAAAAAACTTATCTATTTCACTGTAATCGTATGATGATTTTTCTAAAATAATATCACCCCTCGGTTTTAAGTCAATATTTAATAGATTTGTATTAATTAGGAAGTAGATAATCATAAATGATTTATAGGTGGATAAACTGATGGATTCACTGTTTTTAAATTCTCGCCGTATTTTTGAGATAAATTGGTTAATTATGTAATGATAATCGATTTTTTCATTTGAAAATATGCTGTTTATCAGTTTTAAAAATATTTCATTATCGTTATCAACAAATTCTTTGATATATCCCAATAAAAACCTTAACTCTTCCAAATCCTCGCTATTTTTGAATATTGAAACGAAATAATCTCGCTGATTTTTATTTAATTTTTTTAAATTAACATTTACTTTATAGTTTTTAAATAATGGAATGTTTTCAGTTTTTTCCATGGCCTTATATAATATACTAAATCTTGAAGGAAGAACATCCTCAATCATTTGAAGAACTTTGAAATCATTACCTTCATTAAAAAACATAAATGTTGTATAACAGTAAATGTCGTTGTTTTTTAAAACGCTAAATAATCTTTTTTCCTCTTTTGAATACTTCCCATTAATTTTATTCTCTTTTGATGATAATTCTTTGTATCGTTCCAATACTCTTTCTAAATCCCCCTCAAATAAAACCTTTGGAATCATATAAAATTCTGTTCCGTAGAATCTATCCCTTAAATTTTCATCCAAATATTTTTTCCCCTCTTCAACAGCCAATGCACATTTTAAACATATTGGAAAGGTTTTCCATGCCTCATTTGGATTAAATCCACTTACATTTCCAATTTTATCCACGGAGTAAAACCCAAATTTTCTAAACAACCCATATACTTCATTTTCTTTATTACATATTGAACATACACCGGAGCTCCTTGAAGTTATTTTACCAGTTTTTATATAATAATAATCCATGGTTGCCTTGTATATAAAGTAATTTCTAAATTCTTCAATATCTCCAACAAAATATTCATTTTCGCCATCTTTAAATGTTATGGTCAATATAGTGCCGTCTTTTCCTTTTTTGTCGATGATATCGCTTAAAATTTTATCTTCATTATCTTTTAAGGATTTTTCTAATTTTTTAAGTAAATTAGATTCTTTACAATTTTTATGATTTATTGTTTCGGACACCGCTTTGATTATCTTTTTTTTCAGGGTTTTTTCAGATTCTGTAATTTTAGAAGTTGGTGAAAAATCGGCACCGTTGGGAGCTCCTGCTTTATACATTAATTTTAGTATTTTACTTTTATCGAATTCATCAATATTAACCCCCAAATAATTCATCGTATTATAATCAAAAGTTATTTTCAATATATCTTTATAATTTCCCTTTACATTTGGATTTTCGACCAATATGGATAATGGATTATTCAAATCTTTTCCTTCATTTTTTATTATATAATTTCCAATTTGTGCTACACTGGATAACATACTCCCCCCATTAATACAGTAAATAAATATTAACATATAAATATAGTAATAATTATATTAATATAGTATATAAATTTTTTGTTATATAAATTTTTTATTTCAAAATTAAAAAAATAAAATGGGGAAATATGGATTTACTTTTGAAAACTAATGGATTTTTCATATCTAAAAAAGAAGATAGATTCCGCGTAGAATTAGAAAAAGATGGTAAAATCATAAAAACAGACATACCTGCAACAAAAATAGAAAGAATAATCCTTTCAAACAATGGAACAATCACTACGGGGGCGATATCTCTTGCCATTGAAAATAATATTCCAATAATATTTTTAAAATGGGAAGAACCAACAGGCATGATTTGGCATTGTAGAATTGGAAAAACTGCTAAAACTCGAAGAAGTCAGCTAAAATTTAGTGAATCCATTAATGGCATAAGGTTTGCGTCCAATTGGATTAAACAAAAGATGGGAAACCAGTTGAATTATCTAAAAGACTTAAAGAAGAACCATAATCATAAAGGTGATTTTGATACAGTAATAAAAAATATTAATAACTACATTATGGAGCTCACCCAATACACAAATAACATCGATGATAAATTACCACACAGAGAAATAAAAGATACTATAATTGGGATAGAAGGAATTGCTTCAAAATACTACTTTGAAGGTATAAATCATGCCCTGCCTAAGAATTATAAATTCAAAGAAAGAAGTAGAAGACCTGCAAGGGATAAGTTTAATGCCCTTCTAAATTATGGATATGGAATGCTTTATCCAATGGTTGAAAAATGCCTTATTGTTGCAGGATTAGACCCATATGTTGGTTTTATACATGCCGATAATTATAATAAAACTACACTGGTTTATGATGTAATTGAAATGTATAGGGCCCATATAGATAGAGGAGTTGTGAATTTTATAAACTCTAAAAAAGTTAAGGGTAGTCATTTTAATATTTTGGAAAACGGGATTTCATTATCTGATGATGGAAAGGGGGAGTTTGCACCGTATATAAAAGATATCGTATTTGGAAAGGAATTTTATTTTAAGAATAAAAAATATTTATTGCCTGATTTTATACAGAAGGAATGTTATGAGATTGCCAAATCAATAAGGGGGAAGATTTTATGATTTATGTGATTTATGACATTAGCGACAATAAAATAAGGAAAAAAATATCGGATAAATGCTTAAATTATGGACTTTACAGGATTCAGAAGTCAGTTTTTGCAGGAAGCTTAAATAACAATAGGGTGGATGAGCTCAGGGTTTTTTGCGAAAATATTTTTAAAGAAGGTGACGAGAACGATAAAATATACATCATTCCAGTATGCAAAAAGTGTTTTGGAAGTTTGATATGTGTGGGGGAAGAATTTGATAAAGATTTAATCACAGATAATAAAAATACGCTGGTGCTTTAAATGAGCGATGAAGAGATGATAACAGTTTCCGATGTCGTGGAGTATATGTACTGCCCAAGATTTGTTTATTTTGAGAGAGTTTTAGGCATTCCACAGCATGAAGAAAAAAGGGAAAAAGTTGTTATTGGTAGGAACATCCATGAATTAAGGGAGAAAATAAACAAAGGATACATTAGAAAAAGTATAAATGCAAAATCAAAATACATTGATGTTTATTTATCATCTAAAAAGTATAGAATTGTTGGGGTAGTGGATGAGATTGTAGAGCTTAGGGATGGTAGCTATTCACCACTTGATTATAAGTTCGCCGAGTTTAAGAATAAGTTGTTTAAGACTCATAAGTATCAATCGGTGCTTTATGGGTTGTTAATTAAGGATAATTTTGATGTAGATGTTAAAAAAGGCTATGTGGTTTATGTTAGAAGCGGGAATTTAGTTAAGGAAATAGAATTTAAGAAAAAAGATTTTGATGATGCAGTTGCCTTTGTCGATTTGATATTTGATATAATTGAAAATGAAGAATTTCCTGATGGTATTAAGGTAAATAAAAGAAAATGTATTGATTGCTGTTATAGGAATGTGTGTTGTAAGTGATTAATATTTTTGATATTATATATTAGTTTTTCTAATTTTGCTTTCTTGCTCTTACGAGCTCAGCGAGTAAGTCAGAAAAAATCCTATGGATTTTTTTACTGCCTACGGCATCGTATGAATTCCGAAGGAATTCTGAGATTTATATACTACCTTGGTAAAAATAGTACTAGAAAAATGCGAAAAAGTATTACTATTAATATTTGAATATTATACTTATTTTTTGTTTATTCTTTTTATTTATTATTATTATGCAAATATACGCTTGAACTGTGTAGTATATATAAAATAAAAACTAAATAGAAATTTTTAAAAATTTGGAGTATATAAATGTAATTAATATTTTTAATGTATGTGATTAGAAATATTAATATTGCTTTCTTGATTTTATATACTATTTGATAATCAACCAGTAAGAAAAAATTGATAAAAATCGAAAGGCATATAAGGGAGAAAAACCATAAAAGAAGGTAAGAAGTATAGGGTCTAAAAAACACATCCATTAAAACAAGGATGGAAACTCGTGTTCACTTATGGCTATAATCTGTTTTGGGTCTAAAAGACACATCCATTAAAACAAGGATGGAAACTTTCCATTGTGGTAGCTTCATAATTACAGTTCGTCTAAAAGACACATCCATTAAAACAAGGATGGAAACTAATTATTTCGCATGATGTTGCAGAGCATTGAATATGTCTAAAAGACACATCCATTAAAACAAGGATGGAAACGACATAATATCTCACCAATTTGGTAGTTGTGGCAGTCTAAAAGACACATCCATTAAAACAAGGATGGAAACTTGGAGTTAGCCCTTGCAGGAGTTGGAAAGGTGTCTAAAAGACACATCCATTAAAACAAGGATGGAAACTTTCCCTTATATCTCATTAATAATTTTACGGCGTAGCGTCTAAAAGACACATCCATTAAAACAAGGATGGAAACTGCATATATAAATTCAAATATGTCGATATTACAAAAGTCTAAAAGACACATCCATTAAAACAAGGATGGAAACGGACAGTAAAAACATTATCAGACTATACGGAGGTAAAGTCTAAAAGACACATCCATTAAAACAAGGATGGAAACTTGTTGTTATGTCGGTGTCTGTTAAATCAAATTTCAAGTCTAAAAGACACATCCATTAAAACAAGGATGGAAACTTTTGGAGCCATTCATAATTTTGATTAATTCCATGTCTAAAAGACACATCCATTAAAACAAGGATGGAAACTGCATATATAAATTCAAATATGTCGATATTACAAAAGTCTAAAAGACACATCCATTAAAACAAGGATGGAAACGGACAGTAAAAACATTATCAGACTATACGGAGGTAAAGTCTAAAAGACACATCCATTAAAACAAGGATGGAAACTTGTTGTTATGTCGGTGTCTGTTAAATCAAATTTCAAGTCTAAAAGACACATCCATTAAAACAAGGATGGAAACTTTTGGAGCCATTCATAATTTTGATTAATTCCATGTCTAAAAGACACATCCATTAAAACAAGGATGGAAACGATCTGATGGAATCATTGAAATTATTGCAAATCCGTCTAAAAGACACATCCATTAAAACAAGGATGGAAACATATTTTTGATATTGTTTTCATATTTTGCCTCTGTCTAAAAGACACATCCATTAAAACAAGGATGGAAACATATTTTTGATATTGTTTTCATATTTTGCCTCTGTCTAAAAGACACATCCATTAAAACAAGGATGGAAACTTGTGGCGTTATTATCTCTATTGTGCAGGTCATGTCTAAAAGACACATCCATTAAAACAAGGATGGAAACTGTATATGTATCCTTGGAGCTCCGAGAAATCAGTTTAATCATAATTAGCATTCAAAATAATTATACTTCGTAATTGAACAATCTCAATCGTTTGGTAATTTTATCAACTCTAATTCCTATCAAACAGAGATGCTAATTATTATAATATACATAATAGAGCTCAGGTGGCGTGTAGTTTTTAGTTTTTTATATTGTTATGGGTAATAATTAGTTTAAATACAATATATAAGGTTATAAATGATTTATTATTTCCTTATTTAATTTGTCAAATATGTTTTCTTTTTCTTTACTATTTGCGATTTTGAAGAATTCTGATTTAATACTTTTGAAATAATTATTAATATCTTCATTGACTCCATTCTGTTCCAGCATTTTATTTATTTTTTCTTTATTTATCCCTTCAAAACCATGAGCCACTATTGTTGTGTGTCTTAAGTTGTTATGGTTCTTTTTATACTTTTTCTGTATTTTTTCATATACTCTAATTTCATCTGAATAATTACCATATAGATATGATATCAATTCATAATATAATGGGGTATTTATGGTAGTTCTATAATATGTCTTGCCATTGTTGGTTTTTTTACACTTTTCTTCAATGAAATTTGCTAATTTTCTTATGCCCGGAGGATTGTATGAATTACCCCTTTGAATACCTCCCACTAAATATTTTAAATAACTTCCAAGTTTATTATTTAAATCATCTACTCCCATATCTTTAGTATCAATCAACCCTGATGGAAGATTATTGCCTAATTTATAACTAATTTTAGTTTTCGTTTTTTCAAACCACTTTAAAACAAAATACTGTCCCATAGCCTCTTCCAATCTATAAACCCTTGCTAAAAAGTTTGCATAGTTTCTATTTCTTAATTCAATTTCCATATTATCTAAAAGTTCAAGAATAAGATATTTTAATTTTTTAATGGTATTATTTTCTCTCATGAGTTTCTTCAATCTTTCCTCTTCATGAGATTTTAAAGCATTGTAGAAATCAAAATTTAATCTATAATTTAAATGTTCTATTAGATTTAGTATTTTTTTATCATCTGTATAGTATTCTTTAAATGATAATGCACCTGCATAATTGTAATTTTTAATTATATCTTTTACTTTCTCTTTTATTATTTGTTTTTCAAATGAGCTCATGTTTTCTAAATTAATATTCCCTCCACTAACCTCTACTACTTCTATTTTTTCCTTAAATAATGTTGCCAATCTTATAGATTCCTTACTTGTTGGAACACCCCCACTTATTTCAAATATTATTTTATCAAATATCTCGTAGTTGTTATGGATTATATTCAGTATATGGTTAAACCATATATCCAACTTTGATGCATTGAATTTGGCTTCCCTTATCACAACTTTATCTTTAAAACCATTTTCTTCTAAGAATCTTTTAATAATTTCTGCTTCAATAAATGTATCTCCTTTTTTATACCTATCTTCAAGGTCATTTTCGTTTTGCTGATTTGTTGGAATTAATATAATTTTTTCTACGGTTCCATTTAATTGATTTTCGATATAATCTAAACAAGGCTGTATGATTGGTAATGTAATATAATTTTTTATACTATCATAATTTTTTAATATTTTGCAAGTATGGTCTAAAAAATTATTTTTTTTAAGATACAATTCATTGGAGTCCAAATCTTTGCCATTATCAAATATATCTCCTAAAATATTTTTTAATTCTTGTTCATGCTCTTTTTTAAATTGAATATCCCTATTTCCCAGTGTGCAAATTAAACAAATGCTCATGGTCTCACTTTAAATTTTTTTTAATAAATATTAAATAAATATATAAATTTATATAAGTTTATTGATTAATCTTTTTATTAAATCTATATCATCTATGATTTTATTTTCGTTGGATTTATCTTTATCATATAACTCAATTATATTCTTTTTAGAAACCCCCATGAATCCATGTGCCAATACTGATTTATTTCTCAAATCTGATAAACATTCTACTTTTTTTAATTTTTCAGTGGTTTTTTTAGTTTTGTTATTATTATTTAATTTAATGATTATATCATGAATAGGTTTATATTTTTTAAATCCTTTTTTATCAATTAAATATCCCACTAAATAAAAGAGAGAATTCCTATTAACGCCTTTATCTACTTGTATATGTCCCTCAATTAGATATTTTTTTACATCCGGATTTTCTTCCAATAACTCTTCATATCCTTGAAATTTACCTTTCTCTTTATCCATTGATTTATTAAATTCTTTTTCTACAATCGTTATTAACACAGCCTCTTCTAATCTAAATAATCTACCCACAAAATCTACATAGTCTCCATTTTTCCACTTACGAATCATGGTATCTATTAGTAAATTAATTAGTAGTTTATATCTATTGATATTCTCTTTTATATCCTTAGTAGGTTCGTTACTATCTAACTTTTCTAACGATTTTATTTCCTTTCTAATATGTTTTTTATTGTCAATATTGGCTTTCTTAAAAGCCTTATTAAGTTCATCAATTGCTTGTTCAAAATCAAATAAATTTTTAAAATGCAGGGCTCTTAATTTATGGTATTCCCAATCTTCAATGAGCCCATACTTTTTCCCAACCTCAGACGCCAATAGATACATTTCTGAATCCATATATGCATCATATTCTTCATTTTTAAATTTTTTAAATAACATCTCCCCAATGTTATTTTCCTGTGGTTTTTTGCCGTGTGGTTTGTAAAATATCTTTGTTTTTGTTTCCCACCTTAGCACTCCATTTATTATAAGACTTGATATTTGAGCAGGAGCTCCCCCAGTTATTCCAAGATATACATCATCATAATCATTACTGAACTTATTAAAAATTGTAGAATATTCTTCAAGCATTAATGCATAATCAGAAGGATTTTTATTTATTTTGACAATTTCGACATTGCCTTTTAATTTTGGATATTTCCTTATTAGCCATTCTTTTATTATTTCAGCGGAATAATATGTATCTTGATTATGTGAATTTTCCTGCATTGTTGCCAACAATTTAATATTCATTTCATCATAAAGTTCATATATGCTTTTTATACTATCTTTAATTAAAATTGGTTCTAAGTTTAATTCTTCATAAGCCTTGCTTAAATATAATTCTTTTGTAAATTCAAAAAAACTTTTAAGATTCAAATTTTTTTCTGTTATCTCCTGATATT
Organism: Methanococcus aeolicus Nankai-3; assembly: GCF_000017185.1. Lineage (NCBI taxonomy): Archaea > Methanobacteriati > Methanobacteriota > Methanococci > Methanococcales > Methanococcaceae > Methanococcus > Methanococcus aeolicus. Next base: position 1,126,200 of record NC_009635.1, read on the forward strand.
TTTTATCACATTTTTCACGAAGCCTTTTAGGGCCTTCTTCTGCATCCTTAGTCTTATCGAATAGTGCAATTTCTCCAAATCCTAAATCCCTATTTCCAACATTTGATAAAAACAGTGCTTTACTCATTTTTATTCCTCCGTTATTTTTACCCATCCCATTGGAATGTTTTTATTACTATCTAATACCCTTGTTCTTGGAAATTCAATATAATGTCTTGCACCTTTTAAGGAAGCCTTTAATTTTCTATTTTTCTCCTTTTCAAATATGTTTTTCATAATATTTAAGTATCCTTTTGTATTACCTTTGTCGTGTTTCCACAATAATAGATATATAGTTTTAGATAGATAGGAGCTCCCAGAACCTATTGTTAAATAAAATGAATTATCATTATTTTTTATGTTGTTAAGCAAATTATTGTAAAATTTTATTGTTTCATCCGGTAAATATTTGTTATTTAATTCAAACTCTATTATTGTTTTTGAAAACTTGTTGCACATGTTTTTTATATCTTCAAAATTTTTTGGAAAACCATCTTTTATGGTGAGCTCTACACTGAGCTCTGAATTTTTTTTAAGGACTTCTTTTGGTTCTGGAATGTTATTACTGGATTTTTTATCTTTTCTTACATCCATTGTATTGTATCTTATGGTGTTGATAAATTCGAAATTTTCCTGTGGTATAATATTGCTATCTGTAATTAACAAATATTTAAAGAAATCATCTTTAATATTCCTCCCAATGGCAGTATTTACAACCTCATTTCCTTTTTTATTGTCGTATATTTTTTTATTTTCTAAAATATTAACTAATTTGCCAATATTTTTATCATAATAATCAAAAATATACGCCGTCCTTATAGCACCTTTTAAGGAGCTCCCTGGAACATAGTATTTTCCATTTTGATTTATAAATTTTCTAACCTGCACTCTTGCATCCTTGTTGATTTTACAATCGACTTCTTTTAAAATATGTTCATCAGGATAAAGACCTATGCTCTCATAAGTTTCTTTTACGCCCCCTTTCATTCTATTATTATCCATATTGTGTTTTATTAAATTTACCAATTTGTTTATTTTATTTATATCATCTATACTTTCAAATAATTCTTCTATGTTGATTATTTTTGCTTTTGCTTTATTATTTTCAATATAATAGTCCATGTTGGCATAAACATCTCCATTTCCTATATTTAAAGGAGATATCGTGGTTATTTTTAGAATTTTTTTAGTGGGATTTATTCCATTATTTGGTTTAGTTTTTGATTCATTTGGTCTAAATATATTCATAATCTCCCCTCCTCCTCATTTAATTCTTCATAGAATATTACTGGAATGGAAATTGCATGTCCATTAAGTATTACTTCATGAATTGTCTCATCAGGTCTTAAATTTTCAGTCTTACCTTTGATTTCTTTATCACATATGGAACCTTCTGCAATTGCATATATATTCTTTTTAAGTTTTGTAATGTGCTCCATATGATTTGGTGAAGGGTAAATATAACCTCCGATTTTAATTAGTTGATAATTGCAAAAACTTTCAAATTCTTTTTCGTCATTTGGAACTGCAATGGATAAAGTTAGTCTTTTCTCTTTGGAGATATATTCTTTATTTAAATCTTCGTTGAATTCATCGATTATAATATCTTCAAAAGTTCCAGCTCCAATGCTCCTTTTTCCACCCAATCCTTCATCTTTAATTAAATTTATGGATGCATTGATTTTTTTTGCTAAATCTCCATTAATGCCCATAAAATCAATTAAAAAATAAAATCCAACGATATTTATTATATTTTTATTATTCTTGTCCGTTTTATCTTTTTTATTATCTTTTTTATTCTTTTTTCTTAAAGGTTTTATAAATTCGATTGAATATAACTGCCCCTTGTCATCATCTTCAAGAGTAGTTCCTTTTATTCTATCTATTGAAACCTTTTGTTCTATTATTTTTTTAAATAAATCCATATTTTCAGGATTCTTATATTCAAATTCTTTTTTTTCTTCATCAGATATTAGATACTCTTTACCAATGGTTATTTTTTTCAATTCCTTTTTATTATGGTCTTTTAAAGCATTTAATGATATAAATTTAATTTTTTTAACATCTTTTGGTTTTTCTTCTAATTCTTTTGTAGTATTGTCATCAAATCCTAATTTTAACATAGGTTTTGGTATAAACAGTATTTCTTGCTTGATTTTATTCAAATTATCTAAATTAAATTGATATATTGCAGGATATAGCGACGATATTCTCAATTCTTTTATTTTCTCCGCATATTTTTTAAATTCCTCATCGCCGTATAACCTAACAAAATTATTTACAAGCGCAGAAAACAAACTATGAGAATGTAATATAGTCGAACTTTCAGTTAAATCCCCTTCTCCAAAATGGTATTTGCTATTTTCCTTTGGGATAAGTTTTATAATATTATACATTGTTCCCCTCTAATAATTTTAAAAAATAATTGAAAATAAAATATGAAATTAAAAGTTAATTTTATCTATTAATTTAATTAACTCATCTAAATTATTGTCATCTTTTTCAGTTGCTAATTCAATTTCATTTTTTATACCTTCATAGTACCCTTTTGGTCTATATATTGCTGTTAATTTTTCAAATTTTATTTTACCGTATCCTCTTGAACCGCTTCCTCCCAAATAATCGTCTTCCAATAATTTTATACCTTCAATAAATTTTTTAATTAATTCTTTATCCCTATTTTCATCATATATGTTAAAAACAACTTCATAATCAAATTCACTTCCTGCAACCACTCTTTCAATAAATCTTGGATGTTGCGCGGTTCCTTTAACTCTATCTATTACATTTTCTGGTTTTATTTCTAAATATTCATGAACCGGCTTTTCTTTATTTAAATAAGCATCCCTTACAATAGCTCTTGCAGGTTCTTTTATATTTTCTGATTTATGGGGCCCAAATAACATACAAATTGGACAATCTCCACAATTACATGGCTGTGCTTCACCCTTATTTAATTTATATTTACCATCCTTTACCTCTAACAAACTTCTAATTTTCCCCTTTAACGAACTTCCTGGAATAAATACTCTTCCATTTTTATCTCTTATTACTGGATTGTCAGAGCCTCCTATCTTTAAGGTTTCTGCTATTCCACCAATATGCAATCCGGTTTCTGTTATGATTTTACCTTTTAATATTAGTTTTCCGTTTAAGGTTATTTTATTTTCCATAATCTCGCTCCCCTCTTATTTATCATATATATTATTACAATGTAATTATAATATTATAATTATTGGTTATTATGTCCTTTATGATATGCTACAACAGCTTCAAAAAATGTTTTAAAGTTTTTAAATTTATTTTTGTCATTTTTAATAGTATCTAATATCTTGGTAAATTCTTTTTCCAACATTTTCAACGCTATTTGTTTCCCCTTGTTAGTCTCTTTGCTTGCTTGGTATGCCATTTTTGGCTTTAACAACATTAATTTAAGATACCAATTGTTGTTATTATCTTCATCCTCACTCATTGATTCATCAATTTGAACTACATAATCATAGAAATCCCTTAATTTTGAAGATGGCATGGCTTTAATTTCTTCTGCAAATTTTTCTGCTTTGTTAATCAATATTCCAATATTTTCAGGCCTTAAATTCAATATTTTGTTAATATCATCATTTGACTGCACTGACTCTTCTTCCTTCTTACCTGAATTATGATTTTTTTTCTGATTTCCCATAAAATTACCTCCTCCTTTAAATTTAACATTTGGATTATTTGCCCAGTTCATTTTAAACACCTACCTACTATCTTGATTTTAATTCTGCAATTCTTGAAGCAATTATCATGTCGTTAAAGGCAATCTCTTTTAATTCATCAATATTGCCTTTTTTTATTTTATTTTCGATATTTGTCAGATAATTATATATAAACTCTACATTTTCATCCAACTCCCCATTTTTGTTAGAGTAATTTCTATACAGATAATATTTCATCCTCCACAGGTAAGGAATATTAATTTGAATTCCATTTTCAGAAACATTTTTACTCACAGCCTTTTTTAAATTTGAAGATGTCTTTTGAACTAAATGAACTATTCTCTTTTTGTCTGGTTTTTGCATTGCCTCAATAAAATTATTTTCATAGCCATCTACCTTCTCAATTTTACCCCAATTCAGAGATAATCCAAATATACTCACTGAATCTTTTTCCAACTTTTTTCCATTTACTTCCATAATATTTTCTTTTGCATTTTCCAATTCTTCTTCTGCTAAATAAACTCCTTTTCTATATTCAAATTTTGGACTTACTAATACAACACCTGCACTTAATGTAATGTCTGGATTATTGCAGACGAATTCTTTAAACTTATCATTTATCTCTTTTGCCAAATCCCAAACAACATCCCATGCTCCAACGATTAATGTATCATCACCTCCTGAGTAAGTTAAATAAACATTGTTTTTATATTCAACTTTTTTTACAACATTACCTTCTTCTTCAAAAACAGTTTCTGCCTTTCCAGTTTTAATTAAATATGGAATATAACCAGTAAAAAACAATGTTAGCATAGAGCTCAGTGTGCTTAATCTTGATATTGTTGGTTTATTTAACCCTTTTGTAATTATTTTACCTAAATTATCTACATCCATCTTTAAAATGGCTAGTTTATTTGTCCCGGTTCTTTTTTCTGCATCTTCTCCTAATTCAGAGAATTCTTTTATTTTATTGTTATCCATTGGAAATGCTATTGAACCTAATTTATAAGGAATTTTTAGATTGCCCTCATTATCAGGTAGTTCGTAGATATTATTTTCGAATTCAACCATTTTATTTTTAAAGAAATCAGTCAATACTTTCAAATCTTTAATTTGTTCCACACTAAATTTTTTTTCAATTCCAAAATCTCTTAATATTGTTGTTAATTCTTCAAAAGATTCGCAATATTCGCATTTTTCATTGGTAATTTTAGCATTTTCACTTTTACATATTTTACATCTTTTGTTTTCGTCTCCGCTTCCTTTTGCTTCAAATAACTTCATTCCCTTGTATTCAAATTTTTTCATTTTCTTCTTTGAAGTTTCATCTGCTGCTTCTTTCCATTTATATGGTATTCCAATTTTGGCATCCTCATCCATACAATCTATTAAAAAATCAATAGGTCTTAAATTCACCTTTCCAATTGCCACATATAAATTTGCACCGAATTTATCAAACAATATATCGTTTATTTTTTCTTCAAAATCATTCACTTTTTTATCTTCAATGTTGTGAGATAATATATAAAAATGCCCTCCCCCGTAAAATAATATATTTGCAATAGGTAAATTCAACTCATTAACAACATATCTTGCACAGAGCTCCGTTAAAAAATCTAAATAAAAACTTCTACCTTTAAGCGATTTATTAGCTCCTTTTGAAGTAATGTTAAATATAAAATCCTGAACTCCCGAAATATCCCCATGAATAAGGGAAAATTTGTGTTCATTGATATATTTTATTTCATCTAATTTCTCTTTTAATAATATTTCATTATCTTCTTTTTTATTTTTCTCTTTAACTTCATAATTATTTATAATTTCTTTTATTTTATTGGCTTCATCGTCTAAATTATCTAAAAGATTTTTAACATCTAATTTATCTTTATTGTTATACAAACAACATGCAATAGCACAGGTGGTTTTTAGATGGTCATATAATGATACATCAGAAAAATAATTGGAATCTTTTTTCTCCATATTGTATGTCGAAGGAACACACCAAGTATATTTCTGTATAAATAACAGTAAATCTTCAAAATTATTAATTTTTTTAAAATCTTCGTCATCTACTTTTTTAGTATTGTTATCTATATTTATCTTTGGAAACGATTTTTCAGATACATTCAAAGGCATTAATGGATATATATAGTTTTTATTAGAAGTTTTTTTGTTATTTTCATTTTCCGATATAGATATATTTTCAAAAATTGATGCTAAATTTAGATCATCATTAGAGCTCGCATTTTTATTATATGTTATTAATTCTCCATTGCTTAATTTATCCGATATTTTTAATATATTTAATAATTTATTTTCGTTATTTTCTCCATGGTGGTTTTCTATCAAAAATTTTATAGTTTTAATTTTTTCAATTTCGGAATTGTTTGAACCCCAGTATTCTTTAAAATTTATCTTGCCCCCAATAAATTTAACCCCATAATCTACATGACCGTTATTAGACCCATTATTTTCACTTGAATCATTATCTAAAAGTTTATACCATTTTCCAATATCATGTAATAATGCACCAATTTTTAACGCTTCATATTCATTTTCATCCATTCTATCCCCTATTTATGCTTATAATATTGCTTTCATAATATATATAGATATAGAGTTATAAACCGATATTATCATGCAATCGGGTTAACTATTAATTTAAAAGAATAATCCATACATAATTAAACTCTACACAGTCCAATGCCCATACCATTTTTTCACCGAATCCACATTAATATATAATTTAATTATCTAATATAAAATGGATAAGTTATAATATATAAACTATACTTCCACTATTAAAAAACTCTTTTAGTTTCGTAGCATTATACCGTCTCGGAGCTCCGGGAGAAAACGAGGATATAAACCACAAACACCATAACCAATGTATATTATAATCCATAGACTGATACGACATCAACAAAGATAATCACAACTATTAAATGAAGTGATTTATTTTCATATTGATGTTTTTTTAAAGGATAGTCAGGATTAGGATTAGATATGAGCTCCCATATTTACGCCCCCAATATAACGCCGTGGGAGCTCCTAAAAACATGTCTGAAAGACTCATCCATTAAAACAGGTATGGACATAAACCTCATCAAAGTATCCTAAAATTGATAGATTTTTATTGTGGGCATATTCATCATTACAATATTTGTAATGGGAATAGCTGGAAATATCATAATAATATATTCTAACCTTGAATTTTTCCCCATTATTTATATTTTCAATGTTTTTTACGCCATATCCTATCAATGTGTTGTTTTTATTGTAAAATTTGGTTTTTATATGGATTTGCATATTATTATCCGCAGTATTTTTGCCAATTAATTCCACATAGGGCTGTCCATTTTTTGACCTTAATAGCTTTTGGCTAATTATTTTAATATCCCGTTGATGGTTAGTCATAGGATAATCATTCATAAAAACAGGGAATATCGTGCATTTTGAAATTGTGTAGTTGTTATATGTCCAATCGTTGTTGTTGGTTTTAAACTTGAATGTCTCATTTGGTCCTATATTGTATAAATAAACCATATTTTGACCTATTAGTGTGTTATTTTTATCGTAGTATTTTATAAAAACATATCCCTCAATATCTTTATTATTAGTATTTTTACCGATAATTTCGATAATTTGGCTGTTGTTGTGTTTTAAAATATTGTATCCAATTTTAACGGGCACCTCGTGGCTTCCTCGTTCATTGTAAAATAGCGTATCTTTATAACATTTTACCGATAAATTAACTGTTGATAGGGAATCAACATAATTTGAAGGACATTTTATTTTTGCTTTAATCGTTTCGCCTGAATTTATATTGTTAAATTCTTCTTTGATACTACCTATTACATAGCCATCTGAATCATACAATTTGGCATAAATTACACAATTACAGGAAATATTTCCAATATTTTTACCAATTACCTCTATATATGCGTTGTTGTGGTTATTATTGTTATTATTCCCCTCATCACTATTATTTTCAAATATTATCTTATAACCAACTATCTGAATTATGTTTTGCTCCCCCATCATGTCTTCAAATGAGATTGCATTTCTAGGGTCATTGATGGAGCTCCACACAAAATAAACAGATGATGCTATTATGATTATCAATATAATATTTATCAAAATCGATGCACTTAGAAGTATATTTTTATTTTTATCATTCATACCAACACCCCATAAATAGAATTATATTAAATAATTCCGCCCCTATTGACAACACATATATAAAATATAATAGCATATATTATATATGATGGCCTAACATATAATGGTAAATTTTGAGTATAATCAATCTTCGGACTATTTCCCACATCGACTCACCAGAAAGACAAATATCACCGTATTATCCTATAAAGAGATAATATCATAATATTTTGGGACGCAGTAGGGGCAGTTTTTGAAGATTAACCACAATATTGGGTGGAATTTTGATTAGAAATGATATATATATATATATTAAATATTATGATATTACTATCTCCGGCGTATGCAGAAGATGCTCCAAAAGTAGTTAAATCATACATTGGGGTGTATGAATACAACGGAACATATTACGACCCATTGGGCAATACATTTGACGGTGTGTCTTCGTATAGTGGTTCAGATTATAACTATGCAGTTGTAGTATATGAATTAGATAATGGTCAAACAATTAGGCAGACAGTACCTTTAACTGATAATGGAGGAACTACCGACCCTGCACCAACAGCAGCAATATCTTGGACTGACCCCGATGGAAATACTCATGACATATTTGAACAAATTAGTACTCAAACTAATAATGTTACTTCACTACCTTATGTCGCCGAAATCCCTGTGGGTTCTCAAATCGATTTAAAAATGAATGATAATTATAATGATGATAACTATGCCGATGGAGAGTGGAAATTAAATATTACGGAAAATGGAATAACATTTAAAAATGCCACCCAATATGGGGGATATCACCATAATTTATCATTTAAACTTACAGACATTGACACAAACGAAACCTGGAATATCACTATGCCATATAAAAATAGTGGTAGAGATTACTATAGTGGGATAATTCCATTAAATGGTTCTAATGCAACCATATATGACATAAGTGGCAGTACACCAAATGCAGGTGGAGACCCCCTAACCTACGAACCCACAAATAATTTTATTAAACCAAAAGCAACCCCGACTAAAACACCAATTCCAGTTGGTGCTTTAATGGCCTCAATGATACTAATAACATATTTTATATCATCGAGAGATAACTAAACAGTAATTCTTTAAATTCTTCATTTTTCTACTAATTTTTATTATCTTATATTTCTACCATAATATACATCACATATTCCCATAACCTCTTTTTAATACTTTCCAAAATTGTCCTTTGAGCTTGTTATATGTTTTTTATATTTAACTTCACAACTTCATCGGAGCTCCCATATTACGCCCCCAATTATAACGCCGTGGGAGCTCCCATAAACCTTATAATTACAATTCGGAAACTCCGATTATTCTTATTTTTGCACTTCCGTCAATTAATATTGCTTTATCTCCTTTTTCATAAACTACTGGTTTTAATAATTTTAATTTAATTATATCTCCTTCTTTTTCGATTACTTCACTACTTACTGTTTGTAATCCGATATTTATTTGGTATCCTTCTCCTACGGCTATTTCTTTTTGCATATATGGATTCCATTTCATATTTAGCGTTAATTCGCTGGATACTTCCAAATCACCATTAGATAATATCATACCCCTATCCAAATCTTCGGCTTTAACTCCTTTTAATGCCAAACCAACTCTTGAAAATTGAGGTGCCTCATCATAATTTTTATCATTTACCTGTATGGATTTTACCATTGCCTTATTTTCAGTAGGATAAACCCTTAAATTATCATGTATTTTTGTAGCTCCTTTTAAAACTCTCCCCAATATTACAGTCCCCACACTTCTAACCATAAAAAAGTGGTCAATTGGTATTTTTACAAAATCATTGTTGGGAGCTCCTGCTATATCTATTGGGAGCTCCATTAATTTTTCTCTTATATTTATATAGTCCTTTTCCATAATCTCAAAGTCTTTCATTGAGGTATTTGAAATAATTGCCTTTAATTGATTTACATCAACATATTCTCCAACCACCAGAGCTCCTTTACTTACTCCGCACATATCCAATATTAATAATGTTTCTGCCAATTCTGCCTTTACCTCATCTACGAAAATTAACGCATAGTCCATTAAATTTATGGTATATAATAATGGCATTATTTTTTCTGGATATTTTGTAGGTTCAATTATAAAAATAGCATCATCTCCATTTTTATAATTATATAGCGTTATATCTGTGGAAGTTCCTGCCTTTCCTAAATTCTTTCCTGCATCTCTAATGTCTCCAAATAATCCTATTCCTATATTTTTCATAATTTCACCGTTTTTATAATATATATTAATTTAAATCTTTAATATAGTCAATCTTCAAAAACTGTCCCATATATGTTCTAAATAATTAAATATAATATGGAATATTATACAGAATATAGTTTATTTTGATATGTGTGAAACAGTCCGAAGATTGGCTATCTGTCAATCTTCAAAAACTGTCCTATGTATTTTCTAAATATTAAGTGTAATATGGGATACTATACATAATACAGTCTTATCTCCATTAGTGCGAAAAAGTTCGAAGATTGGCTATAATTTCATTTTTAATATTTTCCATTATATCGGATTTTTTGCCCTTGTATTTTTTAATATTATTATTTTTATCTATTAAAATTACCTCGTTGTAATCATCGCCAAAATAATGTTTGGATAAATCATTGGCTACAATATAATCTAAATTGGCATCTTTAAGTTTTTTTATACTTTTTTCAATTAATTCCTGTTCTGGTATTCCATATTCTGCCTTAAATCCAACAATTATTTTATTTGGAAATGCCTTTTTAAGTTCTTTTATTACTTTTGGATTTTTCTTTAATTTTATTGTTAATTCCTCTTTATCCGAACTTATTTTTCCCTTTTGCTCTTCCAATGGAGTATAATCCGATATTGCTGCACAGGAGATTATTATATCTGCATCTTTTCCAATATCCAATGCTTTATTTAACATTTCCGTAGCACTGAGCGTATTGTATGAATTTACATAATATGGTGGTTTTTTGCCCATTGCATATATAACAGATACATCAAAACCATCTTTAATAAAGCACTGAGAAAGCAAATAACCAGTTTTTCCAGAAGATAAATTGCTTATTATTCTAACTTTATCAATAAATTCCGCCGTTCCACCCGATAATATTAATACTTTTTTATTGTTGTTATTGTTATCTTTATTTTCTTTTTTATTTAATTTATCGATAACTTCACCTACAACAGTTTCAATTGATGGAACTTTTGCCTTTTCTTCCTCCATTTTCGGAGATATTATATGTACATCTTTTTTACCACTTAAATTAATTAAATGGTTGTCTATTGTATCTATCATATTTTGGTGCATTGCTGGAACTATAAATATTGGCTTTTTCTCAAAAAACATTGTAGCCGTAGTATTTATTATATTATCTGCAATACCTAATGATATTTTACTTACTATATTTGCCGTAGCTGGGAATATTAGCATTGCATCACATTCTTCATATAATTCCACATGCTCAATTTTTCCGGTGATGTCGTAATCTATCGGAGCTCCGCAACCAAACTCCAATGATGCCTCTCCAATTATTTTTCTTGATTCCTCTGTGGCAATACATCTCACATCAGCCCCATGTCTTAGGAGCTCCCTCATTAACTTTGGAGTCTCAATTGCTGCAATTGATGATGACACTGCAACAACAATAGTTTTACCATCCAATAGTTTTGATTTAGCATATTTTAATTTTTTTGTAGGGTGCATTTTATCACTTTTATATTTGTGGGTATATATTAAATAACATAATAAACTATATAATATTATTAAACTATAAAACATATCCATATATTGTATATATATTGTATATGTCATTCTTGGTGTAATTATGGAACTTCAAAATTTTTCGGAAAAAAATTTTTACAGTCGTAAAAATAGCAAAGCTATTTTGAGACCCCCTGAAAATACAAAAAATATTGAAAATACAAAAATTGCCGTTATTGGTGGCGGACCTGCTGGAAAATATTGCAGCACCGAATTAGCCAAAAAAGGATTTTCCGTATCAATTTACGAAAAAAACAAAATAGGAGGCACCTGTTTAAATTACGGTTGCACATATGTAACCGGATTACGGGAAATGGCAGATATAATAAATAATTTAAATATAGTTAACTCAAATAAAGAAATAAAAGATAATACAAAATTAGAAGATGTTATTTCATTTAAAGAACTTCAAAAAAATATATCGAATATTCTAACTAAAATAAGAGGAAAATTAGAGGGGGACCTATTAAAATACAATAATATAAAATTATATAATGAAGAATTTAAAGAAGAATATAAAAAAAATTATGACTATATTGTATATGCAACGGGTAAAGAATATACAAATAATTATAATGGTGTGGAATGCCTAATACATTCGGATATTGTAAATTTAGAGGAGCTCCCTGAAAAGATATTAATTGTGGGCGGGGGAACTGTGGCAATGGAATATGCTTCGCTGTTTTCAAATTATGGCTGTGAAGTGGTTGTTTATGTTCGTTCAAAATTTTTAAAGATGATAGAGGATAAAGATATTAGAGATTACATATTAAAATTTATAACATTTAAAATTATAAATGACGAAAATCAATTAAATGAATTACTAAATGATAGTAGCTATACAAAAATATTGGCTATCGGAGGAAAAGCCACTATAAAAACAGATGACAATTTAAAAGTAATAGGCAAAGACAACGAATATGCCTGTGGAGATTGTGTAATTGGAAAGGGTGGAACTACTCCAATATCCCGTATGGAAGGTAAAGTAGTTGCCGAAAATATTTATAATGAATTAAACAATAAACCACCCATAAAACCAAATTACAATAATATCCCAAATACTATTAGATTGGATTTAAATATATCTTATGTTGGAAAACAGACAGATGATTTTAAAATTATTCCTAATAGTGTTGGAAAAGGGGATTTTTTTAGGGTTTTCAACCACATAGGCATAAATAAAATATATTACGAAAATAATAGGGTAGTGGGTGCAATTTCAATGTCTCCATCAATGGAAACAATTCCATATTTTGCCCAGTATTTAAATGGTGTCAATATTTATGATGGTTTTATAGAGGTTCATCCTTCAACAGACCCATTTTATAAAATATTTGGTAGTAGGTAATATATTATGGATTTCACGATTCTCCAATCATTTCTTATGAATCTCGTAGAAAAATATGGGTTATTGGGTATATTTATAATCGGGTTTTCAGAACCAATATTTCAACCATTTCCAACAGAAATATTTATGATAGCAGGAATTGCCTTGGGTCTTGATTGGAAACTTGTTATGATTATGGGGGCAGTAGGTACCACTGTTGGTTCGGTAATTACTTATTATCTAGCTTCAGAATATGGCGAAAAATTAGCATATAAATTATTTGATGAAAAGAAATATGCCAAAGGCGAAAAATTTTTTAAAAAATATGGGGTATGGGGATTTTTAATTATAAGTTTTACTCCCCTTCCATTTGAAATTATGTGTTGGGTATGTGGGTCTTTTGAGATGCCTTTTAAAAACTATTTATTCGCGGTATTTATTAGTAGGGTAATAAAACATGGTGTTTTTATAATGCCTTTTGTGCTTGGATATGATTTAAACATAATTTAAAATAATGCATAAAATATTGATAAAATATTAAATAATATAATTACATATTATTTTTAGTGTGGTGTTTTAAGGAGCTCCATGCAATCATATATCCAATATTCCAACAACAATTATAACTTAAATTAATATAATTTATAATATATTATTATAATCTAAATTTGGTGATATTATATGTGTTTAGCAATACCTTGTAAAGTAATTGAAATATTTGAAGAAAATGGAGAAAAATATGCCACTGCGGAATATAAAGGAGTAAAGCAGAAGGCAAAACTTGCACTTCTTGAAAATGTAAATATTGGAGATTATGTCCTTATTCATACAGGCTATGCCTTGGAAGTAATGAATGAAGAAGATGCAAAAATAACATTAGAAACTTGGGAAGAATTATTTGATGCCCTTGACGAAATGGACGGCATAAAAGAAAAACAGGAAGATAAATAAAAAAAATAAAATAACTAAAAAATAATAAGTTAAATAGATTATATATTTAATCTTTAACTTTTACTGCACCATTTGGACATACATCCTCGCAAATCATGCAAAATGTGCATTCATCTTCTTTTGATACTACTACTTTATTATCTTCAATTGTAAAAACTTCCATAGGACATGCATTCATACATTCTGCACAATCTACTCCATCACATTTGTTGTAGTTAATTATTACACTCATTTTTTCACCACTTCGTTATTTGGTTAATTTTCCATAATGCACATATTATATATAATTTTATATATAAATTATATCATGCTAAATATATCGTGTTTTATTCTTTTTTAATATTAAAATCCTTCGGATTTTTTATGATTTCATGATTCCCTTCGTTCCACTTAAAATGATATTAATTTATCATAAATGGAGCTCCTAAAATCTACCCATATTGGGAGCTCCTAAAATTCTCTCAATATTCCAAAGTTCATTTAATACATTTGAATTAATATCACTTCGTATAAATGGAACTCTTAATCCAACTGAAACTTGGGCCAATGAATTATTATTACTAACCATGGTTGGTGTTAATCCTTTGTCAGATATATAATTAATATAATGATACATTTCGGTCAGCGTTCCCATTGAATAAGGCTCTATTATTGAAAAATCAGCAGCCTCATTTATTCCCTCAGTTGCAACCGTTCCATCAAATTCAACCATTTTTGAACTTTCAAGATAATCCAATTTATTTAAGTCTGTGTGTTTATCATATGATTCAACAGATGCGCCAACCAATATTTGAACATCTTCCTCTTCGGAGATATCCGACAATATTGTTTTAAAACTATCTAATTCATCAAAAATATTGTTGCATAAAAATTCTCCATTTTGATTAATGATTGGATATTTATTGGATAGATTTGACAATATTTTAGTGTATATATGGACTAACTCCCCTATTGATTCTATCATTGGTATGGCGATTAATTTATTTAAATTATCACTCATTAAAGGAGCTCCCATAATAGGGAGCTCCGAAGCTAAATTTCCACCCAAATATTTAAATAATGGCATTCCTATTGTGTTAGCCGATGCCCTTGCTATACTCATCGATACTCCCATTGTGGTTGTAGGGTCATCAATTGATGTATCGCACAACATAGAATCCATAAAATCTTGGTCCGATGTGGGATATCCCACCAATGCTGGAGCTATTATATTTTCCACATCTGAAATGACAGCAATAGGGTCTTCAACATTAATTATGTCATATCCAATCCCTGTTCTTGTGAATGTAGTAATTTTTACTCCAATTTTTGAATTTTTAAAAATTTTTTTTGCAGAAATTCTTTCAAGTATGGTGTCTCCTTCCAACTTAATCCCCATTAAATATAATTATAAGTATAAAATATATACGACCGTGTTAGTATTAATATTAACATATATCAAAAAAAGTTTTATGGGATATTATTTATTTTATAGGATAGTATTTAATTATAACAATTATATATTGTCTTGCTCTTTTAATGGTTTTTTAACCTTTAAAGGCAATTTTCCCTGTTTAAATTCATTCATTGCAATTACTCCTGATGATTTTTCTTCTGATTCTACTGTTGCGAATGCTCCATCAGATATTTGTAGGGCTCTTGAACCAAGTAATCTTGCTTTTTCAAATTTTGTATATTTCATTTAATCCCTCTTTTAGGATATTAGAGAATATTTTATAATATATATTTATGATATATTTATATTACATAATAAATGGTGGGACTGCTGAGATTCGAACTCAGGTTGCACGCCCCCCAGACGCACAGGATGGACCAAGCTACCCCACAGTCCCATATATAAAATGTAGTTAAAATGTATTGAAATATCTAATATTAATAATATCAAATTTTAAATTAATATTTTATAATTTTTAATATTTCATAACTTCGTCAAATAATTCATTTCCATTTTCGTCGATACTATGAGAGATAAACATTCTTCTACAGCAGTATTTTTTTATACCTAACTCATCTAAGGCGTTGGATAAATCCGCCCCCTCTTTTAATTTAGATACATACTCCCCATAAACTTCGGAGATTACTCCTCCGCATGAAAAACATCTTATTGGAAACATTACCATTTAATATCACCAAATTAAAAAGAAAATAATAGTTAATAATATTTAATGAAAATCCATTAAATATTGTATTCTTCCAAAATAACTGCATATATAGCAATGCCAGACAATTATCTGTATGATTTTTGTCTTTTTGCTCTTGGACCTTTTGTAGATTTACTTGGTTTGTGGGGTTCAGTTCTTCTTGCGTCACTAATTAAGATAGTTCTATCATAATGTACGAATCTGTCCTTTAATTCCATGTCTCCTGTAAATTCTACAATTGCCTTACCTAATGCGGTTCTTGCTGCATCCATTTGACCAACAATTCCCCCACCATTTACTGTAATGTCTATGTCAATTCCATCAACAACATCTCCGGCCAATATAATTGGTTCCATTAATTTTGCATTGATGTATTTTGGCTCAACTATTTCAATTGGCTTTTTGTTGATCCTAATTCTTCCTTTTCCTTCTTTTGCTGTTGCTCTTGCAATAGCTGTTTTTCTTTTACCTACTGTATGAACTACTTTCACATAATCACCCTACTTTTTTAGAACTTAGCTCCCAAGTGTTTGCTGAGTTCCCCTACTGTTATGTATTTATTTGTGTTAGGCATGTCGCTTAATACAATATCTGGGTTCGTGTTTTCAGGAGCTCCTACCATAACTTTAATTTTTCTAAATGCCTCTGCTCCTCTTGGCTTTTTGTATGGAACCATTCCTCTGATTATCCTTCTAACTATGTCATCAGGTCTTCTTGGGTATTTTGGACCCATATCTCTTGGATTTGAGATACTTTTTCTATTTCTTAGTTGAGTATATTTTGCAAATATAAACTCTTTATTTCCTGTCATTATTGCTTTCTCAGCATTCACAACTAAAACATCCTCGCCCATTAGTGCAAGTTTTGCCACTCGTGATGCCAATCTTCCAACAACAGCATTTTCTGCATCGATAACAACTGTCATATTATTCACCACTTATGCCATTATTTTTACCAAAGAACCCTTTGGATTTTCATTGATTAATTCTTTAATTGTAATACATCTTCCGCCAGCTTCTTCTACTGCCTTCTTAGCACCTTCTGAAAATGAAAATGCTGCAACTGTTATTTTATGTGCCAATTTTCCAGACCCTAAAACTTTCCCCGGAACCACAACAACATGATTTTCTTCCGTGTATCTGTTTAATCTACTAACATTTACTTCGGATATAATTCTTGAAGGTTTTGACAATCTTTTAGCAAGGTCCTTCCAGATTTTCACATCGTTTTTATATGACTCCACTTTAAGGTCTTGAACCAATTCAACAAGTTGCGGATTGGTTGACTTTAATTTCCTCATATTTTCACCGTTTTTTATGCATATATTATAAAATTTAATATTTATAAATATATATTGATATCGCTTATTCAGCTTTATTTATTTCATAGCTTTCTAATTCATATAAGAATTTTTCAGCTTTATTTTTTAATACCTCTATTGCAGATATTAAAATATCCTCAGAATCCATTTGCCCATGAGATTCCACTGAAAATTCTACTTCATTATCCTTTATCAATTTATAACTTGCATTGCATGGTTGCCATTTTGCATGATTTTTTCCCACTCCTACAAGTGCCTCACATTCCAATTCTAATTTTTGTCCTTCTTTTAATTTTACTATTGGAATATTATCAAAAGCAACCATACTATCGGATTCCGATTCTAAATCCGCAGAATAAACTGTGCAAGGTCCTTCCTTCATAATTGAAAATCGCACAACTTCATCACTAATAACAGGCTTCCCAGTTATGGGTATTAATGCCAATCTATGTGCTAATATTTCATCATACATTGAGGAAGAATTCTCATAAAAATATACATTTTCAATGGCATAAGTAGGAACACTTGAAACCATAATTCTTCTTAATGCACTAGAAAAGGAAATGGGAGCTCCCCCGATAGTAAATTTAAGGGTTTCTCCAATTTTAGTTTTTTCTTTTTGAATGTTTTTAATCAAACATACCACCAATGTAATAGAAATATATATCTGTATAATATCATTATATCATAATTATATTATACATACGCAATATTTCTATATAATTATCTATTCCCTTTTTTAGGTGTTGTTCCATCATGAGGTATTGGTGTAGCGTCTTCGATTCTTCCAATTTTAATTCCTGCTCTTGCTAATGCCCTAATAGCCGCCTGAGCTCCTGGACCTGGATTTTTAGATTTACTACCGCCTGTTGCCCTTACCTTGATATGAACTTTATCAATGCCTTTTTCTCTTATCATGTCTGCTATTTTAAATGCTCCCTGCATAGCTGCATAAGGGGAAGATTCATCCTTCTGGTTTTTCACAATCATACCACCAGATATCTTAGCAATTGTTTCTGCCCCAGTTATGTCAGTGACATGGATGATTGTGTTGTTGTATGACGCATAAATATGAATTACGCCCCATTTTTCACTCATTAAATCACCTTAATAATATATAAATATATTTTAAATTATTTAATTATTAGTAATTATTCCGCGTCCTTTACTGAATCTGTTCTTTCTGGATGACTTTCAGATGCCATTGGGGAATTTGGCATATAAGATATAGCATCTTCCTCAACCAAAGGAACAAGATAACTTGGAGCATTTATTTTCTTTCCATTTACTGCGATGTGGCCATGAACAATAAATTGTCTTGCCTGTTTTGGTGTATTGGCCAATCCCTTCCTAAATACCAATGTTTGCAATCTTCTTTCCAAGATACTTTCTAAATTCAAAGACAAAACATCATCCAGCGTAGCATCTTCTTTTAATAAGATACCGTATCTATTTAAGATACCGAATAATTGAACAGCTTCTTTTTCCCCTTGAGCAGAGGTATCGCTGATTAACTTTCTTGCCTGTCTTCTGAATGTTCTCAATCTTGTTTCCATTTTCCAGATTTCTTTTTTGTTTGACAAACCATATTTATTGGAGAGTTCCCTTTCTTGTTTGATTCTCTCTCCAATCCATGGGTGGTTAGGTGTGTCGTATGTTTTGCTTAACCTTCTTGGGTCTCCCATTTTTTCACCGATATAGTATTATGTATGTATCCTATAATATATTTAGTATATTATCATTAATATTGATATATTATCAATATTTATTTAATTATTTTCTTCTCTTAACACCTACAAGAGAACCTTTCCTAAATGAACCTCTTGTTCTTTGTCCTCTACATGGCAATCCTAATTCATGCCTAATTCCTCTATAACATCTTATCTTTTTCATTGTAGCAATGTCTTCTTGAACAGCCATTGTTAAATCTGATTCGATTAAGTGTTTATTTAATCCCGAATATACATCGTTCTTTCTGTTGAACATCCATGATGGGATTCCGTGTTTTGCAGGTTCATTTAAAATATCTTCTATTTTTTTAACATCTTCATCTGACATAAGTCCGGCTTGTTGTTTTCCGTCCAATTTTGTTATTCTCAATATTGCTTTAGCCATAGCTTTACCGATACCTTTAATATCTTGTAAAGCATATTCTAATGGAAACTCACCAGTTATGTCTGTTCTTGATACTCTAATTCTGTGTCTGAATTCTGGTTGGGTCAATTTCTGCACCTCCGTGAGATAATCGTGTTTTAAGCACATATATTATAAAACATATATTTGGTTATATGTGCCAATAATCGTTAATATATAATAAAAAAATAAAAAACGCAGAGAGGGGGATTTGAACCCCCGCGGAGCAAAGCCCCATGGGATTTCCAGTCCCACGCCTTACCGAGCTAGACTATCTCTGCCCATCTATCCAATAGATACCATTACAACAAAATATGCATTTATCATATTAATAGTATTTGGTATTCATTGTGTATATCTATATTCTATAATTATTAATATTCGGCCCTATATCATATATTTATTTTTCATCATATTTCGCGTTATATCTCATCAGATATTACATAAAATAATTATAAAATATAACACCCGTGTTTCATATACATTATAATTTCTTACTAATATACTTTCCATTTACTATATATATGTTTCGATTATACTGGTGAATTACACAATATATTATATAGTACAGTAGGATAGGGAGCTCCATGTATTAAAATACAACACGGCATATATAATAATTATGACACAATATTATAATATAGGATAAATAATAATAGTAATAATATAAAATAGGAATGATAAAATAGAATGGCGATATAATGGAACAAAATATAACAAATATATTAATCAAAAAAATAGAAGAATTAACAGAAACCATATATGACGAAACCATAAGATTAGAAGAACCTCCATCAATAAGTTTGGGAGATTATTCTACAAATATATCATTTAAATTAGCAAAATTATTAAAAAAATCTCCTATGGTTATAGCCGAAGAATTAACAAATTTATTAATTTCCGAAAATATAGAAGGAATAAAGGAAATAAAGGCAGTTAATGGATATATTAATTTCTTTATAGATTATAATTTATATTCTAAATCAGGCATAGCTAAAATATCCTCTGAAAAAGATAAATTTGGGCAGGGAGCTCCGAAAAATAAAAAAGTTATAATTGAACATACTTCGGCTAACCCAAACGGACCACTCCATATAGGACACAGCAGAAATGCCATTGTTGGAGACAGCTTAAAAAGAATTGTGGAATTTGCAGGATATGTCGTTGAGGCCCAATATTATGTAAATGATATGGGAAGACAGGAGGCAATAGTAGTATATGGATTGGATAAATTTGAATTAAATGAACAGCAAAAACCAGACCATGCCATAGGGGAAGTTTATTTTAAGGCAAATCAGTTATTAAATGAGAATCCAGAGCAGGAAGAAGAAATATTAAAATTAATGAAAAAATATGAAGAAGCTTCTGAAAAAGGAGAAGAAAACGAATTAACAAATAAATTCAATTATGCCGTAAATTATGCCCTAAGTGGATTTAAAGAAACCCTTAATAACTTAAATATACACCATGATAAATTTGTATGGGAGAGCTCCTATGTTAAAAATGGAATGGTGCAAAAAGTAATACAAACGCTAAAAGATACCGGAAAAGTTGAAAAAGACGAAGTATATAGGTTAGACCTTTCGGAATTCGGAATAGATAAAAAATTAGTATTAGCTAGATTAAACGGCACCAGCCTATACTCCACAAGAGATATTGCATATCATATTGACAAAATGAAAAATTGCGATATCGGAATTAATATTCTTGGAGCTGACCACAAATTAACAGCAGAAATGGTAAATGCCAGTTTAAAATTGTTGGGTTATAATACCCCAGAAGTAGTATTTTATGAATTTATATCACTTCCAGAAGGTTCCATGAGCACCAGAAGAGGAACATTTATCAGCATTGACGAACTATATGAGGAAGCTAAAAACAGGGCAGTGAAAGAAATTAAAAAGAGAAACGAAACCACAGAGGAAGAGGAAATAAACAACATTGCCCATAAAATAGCCGTTGGTGCTGTGAGATATAATATAGTTAGAATATCGCCAGATAAAGCTATGGTATTTAGATGGGATGATGCCCTTGACTTTGAAAAAGTCGGAGCTCCGGTAATTCAATATGCTCATGCTAGATGTTGTAGAATACTTGAAAAAGAAAACACAAATGAAAATAAACCTATTGACGCCACTGAATTATTTGAATATGATTTAAATGAGCATGAAAAATTATTAATAAAAATATTGTTAAAATTCCCAAAAATAGTTGAAAAATCAGCAGATGCCAAAAAACCTCAAATAATGGCCACCTATGCATTAGATGTTGCTCAAACATTTAATAGATATTATGCAAACTGTCCAATATTCAAAGAAGAAAATAAAAATATAGTATATTCAAGGTTGGAATTGGTAAAATGCACCAAAACAATTATTGAAAATGCCCTTAATTTATTAGGTATTGAATGTCCAGGGAAGATGTAAAATAATAATGATAATAAATATACCAATTATTAAATTATTTTTTATCCAACTCATTATAATCTTTGCAAATACAAAATTCACATAAAGAATATTTATTGTCTTGCTTATTTTTCACAGGACAGTAATAATTATTATTTTTTTTAATTACGCGATTTCCGCCGGGAAATTTCATTCCAACTGGATGTAATGGTATTCCTTCAATAAAAACCAAATAAGGAACTACTATTTTTGATAATTTTATAAAGGAGCTCCCTTTACTATCTTCTGGTTTTAACTGCTCTATCCTATCCATTAATTTATTATATTTTTCTTCATCAATAGGACAATCTTTATCGCCAATATTATTGTTTTTTGGGATTATGGTTTTCATATTATTCAATAATTTAGAATAATATCCAATATATGAATTAATATAATGTGTTCGGTATTCCTTGGGAACATGAGCCATGTCTTTTTCTAAAAATATCCTGACATTCATTAATTCATAAACCCCAAAATTATTGCTTAGTTTTTTTAATATGTCCAATAACTCCATTTTATTCATTAAAACCACACTAATTAGATAAATCTCTCAATGGCAAAAGATATTATGGCAACCATTACACCACCAAGTACCATCTTTAATCCAGATATTTTTAAATTTTCCTTGGAGATTTTTCCAATGAATACACCAAGGGCAAATAATATGGCCAAAGTAATTGCAATTGATACCATTATAGCCATGTTTTTTTCAAGAAATAAAAATGGCATAACAGGTATAATTGAACCTAATGCCGTTGCTAATCCATCTTGCATACCACTTACTGCTGTTTTATCTATTGCCATTTGATAAAATGAAGATTTTTTTAATGAACCTTCATTTTGTAATAATACTTTTTCCTGAGATGCTCTTTCTCCTTCTAATATTGCTCGTTCAGCTGTTAAAGCTCCCAAAATATTAGACATTCCATTTGCCACACCACCACCAACTCCCGCAGCTATGATTATAGATATATCTCCACCACTTGCCCCAATTACTACACCCAAGGAGGATAAAGAGCCATCTATAATACCTCTTATTATATATCTAACATCTAAGTTTTCCACTTTAATATGGGATAATATTCCTTTTAAACTCATTATTTTCACTTATCTTATTTTATAAATATCTTTTATATAATTAATTAAAATTATTAAGTCATTGTATTAGTTATCTAATTTATCATCAGCAACATGCCATATTAAATTATCAAGAATACTAACTTCCACAATATTATCTGCCTTTTTAATTAATTTTTGACAGTCTTCACTTAAATTAAGAAGATGCAATTTTTTACCATATTGGGCATATTTTTCAGCAATATTATTTATTGCCTCAATTCCAGAATGGTCATAAACCCTAGATTTTTCAAAATCGATAACCACATCAACAGGATCATTTTTAAAATCAAATAAATCCTTAAATTTAGTGACCGATGCAAAGAAAAGCGGACCGTGAAGCCTATATACTTTTTTATTTTTCATAGATTCTGTGTGTGCCCATATATCTTTCCCCCGTTCCCATGCAAACATAATAGCTGCCAATATTATTCCCGCAAATACTGCAATAGCTAAATCAAATACCACAGTCATAATAGAAACCAGTGCAATAATAATTGCATCAGATAGAGGTATTTTCTTTAATATACGGAGACTAGACCATTCAAATGTTCCAATTACTACCATAAACATTACACCCACAAGGGCAGCAAGTGGTATCATTTCTATAAGGGGAGCTCCCCATACAATAAATGCCAGTAGAAATAAAGCCGCCGCAATTCCAGAGACTCGCCCCCTACCCCCTGCACGAATATTTATCATACTTTGACCAATCATGGCACAGCCCCCCATTCCACCGAAAAATCCATTTACCAAATTTGCCAAACCTTGACCGATACATTCCCTATTACTTCTCCCCCTTGTTTCTGTGAGTTCGTCAATTAACCTCAATGTCATAAGGGACTCTATTAAACCAACAGCAGCCGCCAAAATTGAGTATGGAAGTATGGTTTTAAATGTATCCATTGTAAATGGAATATGTGGAATAGAGAATGAAGGAATAGAAGCTGCAAGTGTTGATTTAGTTGGCTCTATCATTTTTACAAAATCAAGCACAGTGAGAACTGTATATCCAGCTTGATTTAAGAAATAAGATATAATTGTAACTACGATAATTGCCACCAGCGTAGCAGGGACTGCCTTTGTAATTTTGGGCAAAAATTTACTTATGATCATTGTTATTGCAATAAGAACAAGCATAATTAATAAAATAGGCATAGGTAGTAAATTACCATCTGCGCCATAAAATTGCCCAAGCTGGGACATGAATATAATTATGGCAAGACCATTAACAAAACCCAGCATAACAGGATGGGGTATCATTCTAACAAACTTACCAACTCGCAAAATCCCCATAATTATTTGAATAATTCCCATAAGTGCTACTGCAACAAATAAATAGCCCAATGCACTTTCCATTCCTGCAACTTGAACTTGGTGAATTACAAGGGGTGCAAATATTACGGCTACTGCACCAGTTGCACCACTAATCATTCCCGGACGACCGCCCACTATTGAAGCTATTAATCCCATCATAAATGCGGCATAAAGCCCTATTGTTGGGTCGATGCCCAATATAAATGAAAATGCTATTGCCTCGGGAACCAATGCCAATGCCACGGTTAATCCGGACAATATATCATTTTTAAGACTTCCATCTTTTGGAATTACTAACTCCACCAATTTATTATTTAATTCTTTTGTTTGACTTGTATGTATTTTTTCTTCTGTCATTGTTTAATACCATATTTAATTTATTTATTTATTTATTTATTTATTTAGTTTTTTAACTTTTACATTATTTTTAGTCAAATCCATAATATTTAACATCATTTCATAATTTACAAAATAATCGTCCAATATATTATTTAATGAGCCTGTTGAGTTTGTTTTTATCTCCAATATTAAATTCTTAGTTGAATGGTTATAATTAGTTTGTATTACTAAGCCATCGTCCATATCATCTACTTTTAAACTATTTACTTCATTTTCATTAGAGGGGAGCTCCATTTTAAAATAAATTTCCGCCATCTAATCGCCCCTTAAATTTAGTCCTCTTTTTTTGAGTTCTTCATACACTTCATCAGGCACTTCGGGACATTTTAGTGAATTAGTTGCTTCCTCCTCTGTCATTAGTCCATACCTAACCATTGCGCAAATCCTATTGAATTCAAAATTAAAATTATGAGTTTTATAAAATTCCTTTAAAGCTGGTGCAAGAACTAAACAATTTGTTGTATATCCTCCCAAATTAGGATTTTTCCAGGGTAATTCTTCCAATATTTTCATTCTGTCTTTTTCCGTTAAATTATAACCTGCCAACAACCGTATAAGAGTTATATTGTTTTTAAGTGGTTTAAATGCAGAAGTTCCAAAAGGTAGCTCATGCCCAGACACTATTTTATCTATATTTAAAGATTTTGCAACACCTCGGAGCTCCCCCATAATTTTATTTGAGCACTCTCGACATGGTGATTCCCCCTTTAAAATAGTTTCCTCAAATAATTTTGTAAAATCCCTATTTATTACCATCCAATCCACATTTAAATATCGTGTTATATTATAACAATTTATTAATGCTTCATTAGACATATATTTATTATCCACGGTAATACATAGCGGCCTTATTCTTAAATCCTTTACAAGTAAATATAAAGCCACTACACTATCTTTGCCCCCCGAAAATGCCAAAATACAAGGATATCTTTTGTTTTTGTTTTTAATATTATTTTTATCTTTCTCTTCTTCTGTGGGTTCTTTTTTTAATAATTTAATTATTTCCTCCTTCATTTTATTAAAATCTCTTGGATATTTTAAAGAATAATAACATTCAATACATATATTTTTATTATCATGATTTATTATCTTTGAGGTGCTACTGTCATTAAGACAGGTTTCACATTTTATAATATTATTTTTATCATTTATTTTCTCATTCATTGTCTCACATTTCATTATAATTATTAATTATTAATATGATGCACGATGTGCCTATCTCTATCTCCATTTTAGTCAATCTTCAATAAATGTCCTTTATCTGCCCTAAATTATTAAAATTTTTTCATATATTGATAATATTATAGATAGATTGGCTTTTAATAGGTATGTTAGTAAAAAGTCCGAAGATTAACTATATAGTAATTATAGTATGTTAAAAGAACTTATAGAATATATTTTTTTCTAAATGCACTAACCCAATAAAAAGAAAAATCTAAAAAATAAGTTAAAAAACAGCATATAACAATATATAAAATAAAAAATATTTTAAAAATATCTTTTATAGAATTTATAGACTATTGAATTTATGGATGCCCCCCCCATTTTCCAGAGGAAAATATTGGAGCTCCCACAATATATAGTCCGTTCGAAAGAACTTTACACGATGCTAATTTGTTATTTAATCACCATCAATAAAATCTCCAATTCTGCCCAATGCAGAGCCCTCTCCTGCCCTTCTTCCGCCTGCAACTGGTGCATTTTTAAGAATTCTATCGGCAAGTCTTGAAAATGGAAGACTTTGCAAATACACTGTGCCGTGTCCTTGTAGGGTGGCTAAAAATAATCCTTCGCTACCAAATATCATTGATTTTAACCCTCCTGCCCGTTCTATGGAAAAATCTATACCTTTTGTAAATCCTACAATACATCCGGTATCTACTTTAATTTTATCCCCATTTAATTCTTTTTTTACGATTGTTCCCCCTGCATGAACAAATATCATTCCATCTCCTTCCAAATGCTCCATAATAAAGCCTTCTCCACCAAATAATCCAGTTCCTATTTTTTTATTAAATGAAATGCCTACTTTTGTCCCAAGTGCCGCACATAAAAAAGAATCCTTTTGACAGAAAAATTCTCCGTCTAATTTAGATAAATCTATTGGTA
Organism: Methanococcus aeolicus Nankai-3; assembly: GCF_000017185.1. Taxonomy (NCBI): domain Archaea; kingdom Methanobacteriati; phylum Methanobacteriota; class Methanococci; order Methanococcales; family Methanococcaceae; genus Methanococcus; species Methanococcus aeolicus. Next base: position 1,153,149 of record NC_009635.1, read on the forward strand.
TTATTGAACCGGGATAAGGAGCTGCAAAAGCTACTCTTTTTTTACCTCTCCCAACATTTGTAAAATGGGTTAAAAAAAGAGATTCGCCTGTAATTACTCTTTTAGCTGCACCAAACAATTTACCAACCAAACCTTCATTAGCGTCCGAACCATCTCCCATTTTAGTCTCAAAATTAATTCCATCTTCCATCCAGTTCATTGCCCCGGCTTCTGCTATTACGGATTCATTTGGGTCCAATTCAACTTCCACAACTTGCATATCGTCCCCAAATATTTCATAATCTACTTTATGGCATTTCATTTTATCACCTTTTTGGTCAATGAATTTTAGACATAATGTAAATTCTCGAACGAACTATAATATATAATTAAATATAATAAAATTAATACTGTAATTATATTTAATATGTGCGGTAGATTCAGAAAGTATACTATATTTTCCGATATCTATGCATCTTACTTACTGCATTAACAATAAGGCATAAAATATTAAGAACTAGGGAACATAATGTAAAAAGTTCTCAAACAACCAAATATTTATGTCTGCCTAATTTATATTTTATAATTTATAAATTATTTAATTATTTATTTTTCTTCATTTAAATTTTATTGGTGAAATAATATGACTGTAAAAATAGCAGAATTAACCTGCGGTCCAGAATACAGTGGAGTTCAGGCCGAAATTGAAAAAGCCGCAAATGATGTGGGCGGAGAAATAATATTTCCCGAAGTAGATTTAGATTACATCGATAAAGTAGATGATATGCTTGGATTTAATGTGGCATCGGCAAATTTAAAGCTAATGTTTGCTAGAGCAATGTCTATTATTGAAGGTAATACAGAGGCAGAAGCCGTATTTATAGCAACTTGTTTTAGGTGTGCCGAAGGAGCTCTGGTTAGAAACGAAGTAAGAAGATTGGTTCAACAACATACAGATTTACCTGTTGTTATGTATTCATTTACCGAAAGAACAAAGGCACCAGAGTTATCAACCAGAATGGAGGCATTAGCTACAATTGTAGAAAGAAAATCATTACTATCCAGAAAAAAACAAACTGGAATTAGTTTAGGTTTGGACAGTGGTTCAACCACTACAAAAGCCGTAATTATGCAGGACAATGAAATAGTGGGAACAGGTTGGGGACCAACAAGGGAGATTATAGAATCAGCTCAAAAGGTAATGGACAATGCTTTAAAAGAGGCAGGATTAAAGGCAGAAGATATTGAAACAATTGGGACAACAGGATATGGAAGACATACAATGGGAGAATACTTTAAAGCAGACCTTATTCAGGAAGAATTAACAGTAAATTCAAAAGGTGCAGCCTTTTTAGCAAATAAACAAGAAGGGGAAGCTACTGTAATCGACATAGGTGGAATGGATAATAAGGCAATATCTTTAAACCACGCTATACCAGATAATTTTACAATGGGGGGCATTTGTGCCGGTGCTAGTGGTAGGTTCTTTGAATTAACAGCCCGAAGGTTGGATATATCCATACAGGAGTTGGGAGACCTTGCCGCAGAAGGAGATTGGAGAAATGTTATGATGAACAGTTACTGTATTGTATTTGGTATTCAAGATTTAGTTACGGCCCTTGCAGGAGGGGCTTCGTCAGCTGATGTAGCGGCAGCTGCAGCTCATTCCGTAGCTGAACAAATCTACGAGCAGCAATTGCAGGAAGTAGATGTGAGGGACCCAGTTATATTGGTTGGAGGAAGTAGTTTATTTAAAGGTATGGTAATGGCTTTGGAGGAAATACTTGGTAAAAAAATAATAGTTCCACCACATTCCCAATATATTGGAGCTGTTGGTGCGGCATTGTTATCTTCCGGATATAAAGATTTAAAATAATATTATCTATTGTTAATTTTTTACGATTTTACGATTATTTTAATTATTAATTATATATATTATTTAATCATACTTTTTTAACATAAAAAAACTTTTTAAAAATTATCAGGTGAAAAATTGAGCGACATACGAGACACAATTTTAAAATATGTTCTTCAAAATTCAATAAAATTTAAAGGAGCTCCCAACCCAAAGGCAATCATGGGAAAAATATTGGGAGAAAATCCAGATTTAAGAAAAAAGGCAGGGGAAGTTTCAAAAATAATTGCAGAAATAATAAAAGAAATAGAAAATATGCCACTAAATGAACAACAGGCAAAATTAGAATCCCTTGCCCCAGAATTATTAAACAGCAAACCAGCAGAAAGAAAAAAGAAAGAGCTACAATTAAAAAATGTAAAAGAGGGAGCTCCTGTTGTAATGAGATTTGCACCAAATCCATCTGGACCACTTCATTTGGGACATGCCAGAGCTGCTGTATTAAATGATTATTTTGCAAAAAAATATAATGGAAAATTAATTTTAAGGTTGGAGGACACAGACCCAAAAAGAGTAATGCCTGAAGCTTATGAAATGATTAAAGAGGATTTAGAATGGCTTGGAGTAAAAATAGATGATGTAATTGTTCAATCCGATAGATTACCCATTTATTACGAATATGGAACAAAATTAATAGAAATGGGGCATGCCTATGTTTGTGATTGTGAGGCAGAAGAATTCAGGGAGCTCCGAGCTAATGGAAAACCATGTGTATGTAGGGATTTAGGAGTGGAGAAAAATTTAGAACTATGGAATAAAATGCTAAATAATGAAATAGATGGAGTTGCAGTCAGGTTAAAAACAGACATAGAGCATAAAAACCCATCAATAAGAGATTTTCCTATATTTAGAATTGAAAACACACCCCACCCAAAAACAGGCACAAAATACAGAGTTTATCCACTAATGAACCTGTCCGTATCTGTTGATGACCATCTTTTAGGTATGACCCATGTATTGAGGGGAAAAGACCATATAGTAAATACGGAAAAACAAAAATACATATTTGATTACTTTGGCTGGGAAATGCCCGAATATATACATTATGGTATTTTAAAAATAGATGGACCGATTTTAAGCACATCAAAAATGAGCGAAGGAATTAAAAACAATGAATTCACAGGTTGGGACGACCCTAGATTTGGAACGCTAAGGGCATTGAAAAGAAGAGGAATAAAACCAGAGGCAATTTATAAATCAATGGTAGATATTGGAGTAAAACAGGCAGATGTAAAATACTCATGGGAAAACTTACATGCTGTAAATAAAGATATAATTGATAAAGATGCTCGACGGTTCTTCTTTGTAGAAAATCCAAAAACTTTAATAATCGAGGGAGCAAAAATCACTACGATAAATTTAAGAGCTCACCCAAGTAGGGAAGAATTTGGAACAAGAGAATTAATATTTGATGGAAATATTTATATTTCCGATGATTTGGAAGTAAATAAAATGTATAGATTGATGGAGCTCCATAATATTGTAGTTGAAAAAATAGAAAATAACACAATATATGCCAAATACCACTCCGATGACTTCAAAATAGCAAAAGAAAATAAAGCAAAAATAATACATTGGATTCCTGTAAAAGATGCCATTCCTACTACCGTAATAAATACAGAGGGAGAAAAAATTAAAGGATTTGCTGAAAAAGACTTTAAAATAGTAAATATTGATGATTTTGTGCAATTTGAAAGATTTGGATTTGTAAGAATAGATGAAAAGAAAGATGATGAAATAATTTGTTATTATACCCATAATTAATTTTTATTATGGGAGCTCCTTTTATGACTTTTTTTATATATTGTTATACAATATTTTATTAATAATATTTTATTACGATATTATCTATTTTAGGGGGATATTATGCTTTTAAAAAATTGTAAAATTATAAAAAATAATTCTATTATTGAAGCCGATATATTAATCGAAAATGATAAAATTAAAAAAATAAGTAAAAATATATCAAATAATGAAAATAGCGATAAAAATAATACCATTGATTTAAAAAATAAAATTGTAATGAGCGGAATTATTGATTCCCATGTTCATTTTAGATATGGGCAACCACAAAAAGAAGATTTTATAAGTGGAAGCAAAGCAGGTATTAACGGTGGAGTGGCTTATGCAATAGACATGCCAAATAGCAACCCCCCAACCACCACAAAAGAAGAATTTGAAAAGAAATACAAAGAGGGAAAAGAAAAAAGCAAAATAAATATAGAATTTAATTATGGAATTACTGAAAATAACTATTTAGATAGTATAAAAAATGCAAAATCATATAAAATTTTTATGGTAAAATCTGTTGGAGACTTATTTATAAGCGATTATTCAAAATTAAAGGACATATTAAACCAAAATAAATTATTTACCATTCATGCGGAGCATAAAAACATAATAGCCGAAAACTCAAAAAAATACCCATTAAATAGCTGGACTAACCACACAAAAATAAGAGATAGTAGAAGTGAAGTTGAGGCAATAAAAGAAATAATAAAAAACTTAGAAATTGTTGAAAAATTAAACCAAAATAAACCACGAATACATATATGCCATTTATCCACAAAAGAAGGACTAAATTTAATAAATAATGCCAAAAAAACATTTAAAAATGTGAAAATAACAACCGAAGTTGCACCACATCATTTATTTTTAAATAAAGAAGATGCCGAAAAATTAAAGGGAATGGGAAAGTTCAATCCACCACTTAGAACAAAAGAAGACTGCAAAGCACTAATAAATGGAATTGTAAATAAAACGGTGGATATAATTGCAACAGACCACGCACCACATAATATTGACGAAAAAAATAATCCTGTTGAAAGTTGCCCTTCTGGAATTCCGGGAATAGAAACCCTTGTTCCTTTGACTCTGGATTTAGTTAATAAAAATATTATAAATATATTTGATGTTGAAAGGTTATTAAGTGGAGCTCCTTCAAAAATATTTAATATTGATAATGAAATAAGGGGGGGAAATAATGCAAATTTATCAATTATTGATTTAGACAAAGATGTGACAATTAAGGGGGAAACATTTAAATCTAAGGCTAAATTTACACCATTTGAAAGTTGGAAAGTTAAGGGAGCTCCGATATATACTATTATTAATGGAGAAGTGTATGATGCATGTGGAAACATTTAAATATTACAAATATTAAATAGTAAATATTAGATATATAAATGTAAAAGTAGTATTAAGGGGAGGTACTTATGAAATTTGACAGTGAATTAATGTTAAAACCAGTGTTGATTGGAGGGGTTATTGGAGGGGTTCTTTCAGCAATTCCAATTATAAGCTGTTTAAATTGTTGTTGTCTTTTGTATGCAGGTTCGGGAGCAATTACGGCATATTTAATAGCTCAAAAAACCATGAGTTTAGAAATGGAAGATTACGCATTGGCAGGAGCAGGTAGTGGAGCAATTGCAGGACTTATAAACGGAATACTTGGTTTAGTTATAGGAACAGCACTCAATGCATCGTTAATGCCACTGATAGGAATGCCATCGGATATGGCAACACAGAACATGGTAGGAAGTATGGTAGGTGGGGTTATATCAATACCTGTTTACATAGTGCTTGGTGCAATATTTGGAGCAATTGGTGCAATAATATATATTAAGTTGAAAGAATGAGGCAATATATTATTTATCTCTTATTCCTATTTTTATTTTGTATTTTTTACATCGGAATTTTTTTAGCTCCTTATTTATATGACATAAATTCTGGAATATCCTTATTTATATACTACATATATTCTCAAATATGTCATCAGCTTTCACAAAGAAGTTTTTTCATTTTTGAGCACAAAATGGCAGTTTGTGCCCGATGTTTTGGGATATACACAGGATTTTTATTAGGAATGCTAATTTATCCAATTGTAAAGAAATTGAATAATTTCAAAACTCCCAACAAGTGGTATTTAATTATGGCATTGATACCGATGGGGATTGATGGAACTACCCAGCTAATAGGATTAAGGGAGAGTTTTAATGAACTGCGGTTAATTACGGGATTTATGGCTGGATTTATTGGGGTGTTTTATATACTTCCTGTGTTTTTAAGTATTGCCGATGGACTCTTAAAAAAGTTAGAGGGGTATAATGATATCTGAATCATTTAAATATATGTTTAACGACGAAAATTGGAAAAAGAAACTTGCCATCGGAGGAATAATTGGAGCAATACCAATTCTCAATTTGGCATTATATGGATATATGATAGACACGATAAAACTTGTTTTAGGCGGGGTCGAAGATAAATCACCCGAATTTAATATTGTTAATCAGTTTATTGAGGGGATTATCGGAATAGTAATTATATCAATATACATAATAATTCCGATTTCCCTGCTGATAATTGGCTATGTATTTTTAGGAGGGAGTTTTTTATTAATCCTTGATGATAAAACAGCCGGACTTGGCGTTATGATGATGTTAATTTTTATATTATTTTTGATTTTATATATGCTATGTAGTATATTATTTGCATTAATCATTCCAATTGCACTATCTCATTATGTCAATACAGGTAAATTATCGTCAATATTTGAATTTAAAACCCTATTTAGCATATTGAAAAAAACATGGCTTGATATTTTAATATTCTATATCATACTGACTATTGCAATAGTAATATTGGAAGTAATAATATACATGGTGGCATTAATATTTGCAATGACTGTTATATTAATACCAGTGGCTATTTGGATATTTGGGATGTTAATGTATTATATCACCACAGTATCAGGGTATTTCTACGGAAAAATATATTTAAAAGGCGTTAATGAATTAAATAAATAAATTAAATAAAAAATAGATAAATAAATTAAATAATAATATGGCATAACATCAAAAAATTATATATATCATAAAATATAATTATTATTCTAATTATAATTTATTATAATTTATTATAATTTTTCAATAAAGTGTAAATATGGAAACTGTATCAGACATAAATAGAGCGAAAATATCAAACATATATAAAATGGATTCTTTTTTTAACAACCATTCCAATGTATCTTGGAGATGGTGTGGATTTTTATAAATAGTCGTTAGTGTATTTATTATAATATACAGTAATGATAAAAATATTAATTTTAAAACTTAATAATCAGCGTATAATAAATAATATTATAATTTAATATTATGCTAATTATATTTATTAACTCATATATTTATGTATTATAATACATTCTATTATTAATTAAAATATTGTATCGGTGATATTATGAAAATGGTTAAATCAATATTAAACACAAAAAATAACAACAAGAACCCAATAATTGCAGAAATAAAAGTTCATTCTCCAAAATATGGGGATATGATTAATAGAAGAGATGAAATGGATATTTTAAAAATATATGAAAATGCAGGAGCATCGGGAATATCATACATCACAGATAAAGAACATTTTAACGGAGATTTTGAAATGTACAAAAAAATATGTAAAAACACGGAGCTCCCTGTTTTAAGAAAAGACTTTATAACTACAAAGGATGAAATTGAAAAAACCGCAGAAGTTGAAGGGGGGGCAATATTATTAATAGCACGACTATTAAAGGAAGAAACAGCTGAATTTGTAGATTATGCCCTTGAACACGGATTAGATACGCTTGTTGAAGTCCATAATAAAGAGGAGATAGATATAGCTAAGGAAACAAACAGCACAATGATAGGAGTAAATAACAGGGACATTACAAAATTAGAGTTGGACGATGGAACTGTATCCCTTACGGAACAGCTTGCCCCATTGATTCCAAAAAATATGGTTTTTGTTAGTGAAAGTGGAATAGGAACAATCGAGGATTTAAGAATGGCATTGAAATATGCCGATGCCGCACTAATTGGAACAAGTTTTATGAAAGCTAAAAATATTGAAGAATTTGTTAAATCATTTGTAGATGCGAAATTATAGTTAATCTTCAATAGCTGTCCCTTATCCGTCCTATTGTTATTAAACAAAATCCTTTTAGGATTTTATACAAAATCGAAGATTTTGTAAATAAATCTTGTAATACAATGATATTAGCTTTAGAATATGTTATCTGAAAAAGACCGAAGATTGACTATATAAATTGTATTATTGGTTAAAGATGGGAGCTCCATTTATATTCCATATTCCCCATTCAAATTTAAGAGGTAAAAAATGATGCTAAATAAGATAATAAACAGAGAAGATTTATCCTATGAAGAATCATACGATTTGTTTAATGATTTATTGAATGAAAGCGAAATAAAAATTGGTGCCTATTTGTCCGCACTTCAAACAAAAGGATTTACTGCCAACGAAATAGCAGGTTTTGCAAAAGCTATGAGAGATAATGCAATTGCAATTGATTTGGGGAAAGGTATATCCGACACTTGCGGAACTGGGGGAGATGGTTATTCTACCATAAATATATCCACTGCTGTATCCATTATATTATCTTGCTTTACAAAGGTCGCAAAACATGGTAATGTCTCCATCACTTCAAAAAGTGGCTCTGCCAATGTGCTTGATGCCCTAAATATAAAAAAGGACTGCAACCCCGAAGAAGCCAAAAAAATGATAGATAAAACAAATTTTGTGTTTTTATTTGCCCCAAATTACCATCCTGCACTTAAAAAAATCATGCCAGTTAGAAAAGAATTGGGAATAAAAACGATATTTAATATATTAGGGCCACTTGCAAACCCTGCAAATCCAGATTATCAAATTATGGGCGTAAATTCACTTGATTTAGTTGAAAAAGTTGGAGATGCTTTAAAATTACTTGGAGTTAAAAAAGCTCTTGTGGTTTATGGAAATGGATTAGATGAGTTAAACCCAAATGATTACTCTACAATTTGCGAAATAAATGAAAATGAGGAAAATAAAATCTATAAAATACATCCAAAAGATATTGGATTAACTCCTTCAAACCCCATTCCGTGCAATAGTCCAGATGAAAGTGCAAAAAGAATAATTAAAATATTTTCAGGAACAATAAATGAGGATAGAGATTTTATATTATTAAATGCTGCCGCTGCACTTTATGCTTCAAATATAGCAAAGGACTATAAAGAAGGGCTAAAACTTGCAAAAGAAGTAATTGATAATGGAACTGTATTAAAAAAATTAAAAGAAATACAAAAATACGGGGAATAGTTATGACAGATAAAACGACTACAAACAACATAACAGATGAAAACTCAAAAAAACAGATAATTAGAAAAAATTTTGATTTTGTAGAACCTTTAAAATTATATGGATTATTGAGGGAGGAAGGAATTAACCCGTTTATATTGGAATCAAGAGATAAACACCACTCAAAGGCGAGATTTACATATATTTCTGCAAACCCTGAATTTATTGTAAATATTAAAAATAAAACAAAAATAGATAATTCTACTTATTCAAATAATTCCAACCCATTTCAATCATTAAAAGAAATAAGCGACGAAATGAATGTCAATATTAAAAATTTGGATTCAAAAGAAAGATTTATAGGCGGATTTTTAGGATATTTTGCCTATGACTGTATTCACAACTATATTGGAGGAGATATTGAAGAGCCTTCTGTATTTGGATATTATAATAGCGTTTTTGTTTATGACCACACCTATAAAAGATATTATTATTTAACACATAACAACTCTCCCGAAGAATTAAAAAATGCCGAATCCATAATAAAAAGAGCAAAAAACTACGAAATAGAAGAGGAAAAAGACGGAGGTTCAAATATTGCAGGTTGCGATGCTTCAAAGGAAGAACATTATAATATGGTAGAAAAGGCAAAGGAATATATATATGAGGGCGATGCCTTTCAGGTTGTTATTTCAAAGGAATTTAGAGTAAATAGCGATTATTCACCATTTAAAGTATATAAAAATCTAAGGGAAATAAATCCATCTCCCTATATGTTTTTGTTGGAATTTGAAAATAAAAGTCTTGTAGGAGCTTCCCCTGAAACTATGGCATCTGTTGAAAACAACATATTGCAAATAAATCCCATTGCTGGAAGTACGAAAGTGGGAAAAACTGACGAAGAATCGAAAAAACTTGCGGAGCTCCTACTTAAAGATGAAAAGGAAAGAGCCGAACATATGATGCTGGTGGATTTAGCTAGAAATGATGTTAGAAAAGTGTGTAAATCTGGAAGCGTGGAGCTCCAAAGTTTCTTTAAAGTATTGAAATATAGTCATATTCAACATATTGAAAGTGAGGTAATTGGGGAGCTCCGAAATAATTATAGTCCTTATGATGCAATCGAAGCGGCATTTCCTGCTGGGACATTAACGGGAGCTCCGAAATATAGGGCAATGGAAATAATTGACGAAATTGAAAAATCACGAAGAAAAGCATATGGTGGAGCTGTTGGATATTTCTCACCAAATGGCTGTGCTGATACGGCAATTACCATAAGAACCGCAGAAATGGAAAAAGATGGCACAATTAGATTAAGAGTAGGGGGCGGAATTGTGGCTGATTCTGAACCAGAAAATGAATATTTGGAAACAGAACGAAAAATAGCTGCGGTTATGAGGGCTTTTGATATTGTAAAGGAATATAGATAGTAAAGAGCAAACCTTTAAAAATCTCAAAATTCACTTTGTGAATTCGAAGCTAATCCTTTGGATTAGCTGACTTACAAAACATTGAAAAGGTTTTGTCAAGTTATACGATGCCGTAGGCAGTAAAAACCAAAAGATTTTTCTGATTACTCCTATTGCTCGAAAAGGTTTGAACCAATCCAAAACTCACTTCGTTCGTTTTGGAGCCTAAAAATTAACAGGTGAAATATTATGATTTTAATTATTGACAACAAGGATTCATTTGTTTGGAATTTAGCGGAATATGTGTCTTTTTATGATAAAATGAAGGTTGTTCCAAACACCATAACACTTGAAGAAGTTAAAAAAATAAATCCCGATGGTATTATTATATCCCCAGGTCCCGGAGCTCCCAATAAAAAAAGAGATGTAGAAAACTGTCCAGAAATTATAAAAAATATGGATATTCCTATATTGGGAGTTTGTTTAGGGCATCAAATGATAGCACATATATTTGGCGGAAAAGTAGGAAAAATACCGCCAGTTCATGGAAAATCTAATAAAATTAAACATGATGGAAAAACAATATTCAAAGATATTAAAAATCCGTTGGAAGTTGGTAGGTATCATTCTCTTGCAGTTCTTGGAGCTCCGGAGGATTTTGAAATTACAGCAACTACAATTGATACAGATAAAGAAATAATTATGGGCATTAGGCATAAAACTAAACCTATTGAGGGAGTTCAATTCCACCCTGAAAGTGTATTGACTGAATGGGAGGATAAAGAAGGTTTAAAGATTATTAAAAATTTTGTAGATATGGCACTGACATATAAAAAGTGATAAAATGTTTATTAAAATATGCGGTATTAAAACAGTTGAAGAATTGAAAATAGTTGAAAAATATGCCGATGCCACAGGCGTTATATTAAAAAGTACTTCAAAAAGAGAAATATCTTTTGAAAAAGCTAAGGAATTAATAGAAATCGCTAAAATTCCCATTTATGCCGTATCCACGGTAAATACATATGACGATTGGGCGAAAATAATAGAAAAAACAGGCACAAAATATATACAAATCCACAGCAATATGGATTTAAATGAGATTATAAAATTAAAAAATAATTATAATGTCAATATAATAAAAGCCTTTAAAGTGCCCAGTATTAGCCCAAATCCCGAAAAAGATGCTGAAAATTTAATAAATGATATTATGCAATATGACAATATAGTAGATAAAATATTGTTGGATACAGGGAAAGGAACGGGAAAAACCCATGATTTAAGGATTAGTAAAATATTATCGGAAAAAATTGATATAGTCCTTGCAGGCGGATTAAATCCATATAATGTTAAAGAAATTGTAGAAATTATTAAACCCTGTGGTGTGGATTTAAGTAGTGGAGTAGAAAAAGATAATAAAAAAGACGAGGAATTAATTAAATTATTTATTAAAAATTTAAAATATAATGATAAATAAAATATTATTAATTATAATATAATAAGAATATATAATGAATAATTATAATAAATGATTATAAAATTTATTTAATAAATAATCGGTGATGTTATGGAATATAAATTCGGAGAATATGGAGGTCAATATGTGCCTGAGGTGCTTATGCCGTCATTAAAAGAATTGGAAAAAGCATATAAAAAATACAAAGATGACCCAGAATTTAAAGAAGAGCTTGAATACTACTTAAAACAATATGCTGGAAGGGAGACCCCATTATATTTTGCTGAAAACCTAACAAAAAAGATGGGAGGAGCTAAAATATACCTAAAAAGAGAGGATTTATTATTGGGGGGAGCTCACAAAATAAACAATAGTTTAGGACAGGCACTACTTGCTAAAAGAATAGGCAAAACAAGAATTATTGCCGAAACAGGAGCAGGAGAACATGGGCTATCTACGGCAATGGTTGGAGCTCTATTTGGACTTAAAGCTAAAATATATATGGGAGCAGTAGATGTTGAAAGACAAAAATTAAATGTTTATAAAATGAGGTTGCACGGTGCAGAGGTTCATGCCGTTCAATCTGGTTCAAAAACATTAAAAGATGCCATAAATGAAGCACTTAGAGATTGGGTTGAGACCTTTGAAGATACCCATTATATTATTGGTTCAGCTGTTGGTCCTTATCCATTCCCTTCAATGGTTAGAGATTTCCAGTCAGTAATTGGTAAAGAAGCTAAAAAGCAAATATTAGAGGCAGAAGGACGACTTCCAGATAGTATTGTAGCTTGTGTGGGGGGAGGAAGTAATTCTATTGGAATATTTAATGAATTTAAACAGGATAAAGAAGTTAAATTAATTGGTGTTGAGGCAGCGGGTGAAGGACTTGACACAGATAGGCACGGAGCAGCAATATTAAAAGGTAAAAAGGGAGTTTTACATGGTATGCTATCCAAGTTTTTACAAGATGATGATGGACAAATAGCCGAAACATACAGTATTTCCGCAGGTTTAGATTATCCAGGAGTAGGTCCAGAACATGCTTATTTAGATGAAATTAAAAGAGTAGAATATGCAGGAATTACCGATGTTGAGGCACTTGATGCTTTTTCAACATTGTCAAAAACCGAAGGAATTATCCCAGCTCTTGAATCTTCCCATGCTGTTGCCCATGGTATGAAAATTGCCAAAGAAATGGATAAAGATGAAATAATTATTATTAATTTATCGGGCAGAGGAGATAAAGACATACATACCGTTATGAATTTCATTGAGTTTTAATATATGATATATAATATTATCTATTTATAATCCATTATTATTTATTCATATCATCATCATTGTAAAATATGTGTTATTATAAATACAATTATTAAAAGTGTGTATATTGATTACAGGTGATAAAATGTATATTGTAGAAGCCATTGTAAGGCCTGAAAAAACCAATGCCGTAATCGCCGCACTTGTAGATTTTGGATATAAAGGAGAATTTATCCTTTCAGAAGTTACAGGGCAAAGGCAAAACTTGGAAAATACAACTATTAGAAATTATAGGGGGCATAAGTTTATAAAAAATACAATGAAAATAAAAAATAAAATAGAATTGACCATAAATAATGAAGATTTAGACAATATAATCAATATTATAAGGAATAATGCAAAAACTGGCGAATTTGGAGATGGAAAAATATTTGTATATGATACTGTTGATAGATTCTCCGAAAATAATAAGGATAAAAATAATGATAGTTTTGCAGAACCTGTAAATAGCGAAAGAGAAAAATTGTTGAGGGAGCTCCGAATTAATTTGCCTGATGATGATTATGTTGATTCCTTATTAGAAGAAGCCTTTAAGCCCGATGGCAGGGAGCTCCGAGACTTAGAAAAAATAGCAATTGATAAATTAAATAATGATTTATTTGGATTACTTAAAGAACAGGATATTTTATTGGACTATAAAGTAGATATTGAAGTGGATTATAATTATGGCAAATATTATTATAATTGCAATATAATATTAATACCTAAAAAGACATTTGGATTTATTAAAAAAGGCATAAATATAAATTCCATACGAAATAAATCCAAAAATATTTTAAATTCAATTAACGGCAATGCAGAACATACCATATCAATTATAGTTTATTAAATTATATTATTAATCATATTATTAAATTTTATATAAAATAAATATATAACGAGGGATATAATGGATAAAAAACTTGTTAGCTTCATTGTTGCAGGTGACCCAAATACAGAGGCTACAATAAAATATATGAAGGCTCTGGCAAAGTATTCCGATATTATAGAGTTAGGAATACCATTTAGCGACCCGATGGCTGATGGAAGTGCAATACAACAGGCCGACATTAGGGCATTAAATAATGGAATGAAAGTTTCGAAGGTATTTGATATAATAAAAGAATTTAGAAAAACCAACTCCACCCCAATTGTGGTAATGACATACTACAACCCGGTTTATTTTAGAGGAGTTGAAAACTTTATAAAATCACTTAAAGAAGCGGGAGGAGATGGGCTTATTGTGGTAGATTTACCAGTTGAAGATGCAACAGATTATTTAAATATATGTAAAAAATACAATATTAAAACAGTTTTCCTTGGAGCTCCGAATACAACAGAGGAGAGACTAAAAAAGATTGATGATGCAAGTTCATTATTTGTATATCTTGTATCTGTTTATGGAACAACAGGAACTAGGGAGGGAGTTTCAGAAGAAGCTTTAAACTTTTTGAAAAATACAAAAAAAGTATGTAAAAACCCGATTTATGTTGGATTTGGAATTTCTAAAAAGGAACATGTTGAATCGTTTGTAAATAATGGTGCCGATGGAGTTATTGTAGGTAGTGCCTATGTAAAAATAATAGAAGAGTTCGGAGATTCAGAAGAAACTATAAAAAGGCTTGAAGCGAAAGCTAAGGAATTAAAAGAAGGCACTAAATAATTGGTTTCATTATTAAAATAGTGATGACAATAATAACAAAAATAACATATGCAAAATAGAGAGATATTTTATGAAAACTCTAAAAAATAGCTCTGTTCCCAATATATGCGATGCTGGGGCAGAGGTTTTAAAAGATATTAAACCCATAAACCCCACTCAAAAGCTAATTATTGGTGAAGCTATAACTGTAAATACCACAGACGATGATTGGGGAGCTCCCATAAAAGCTATAGCCCAAAGCAAAAATAAAATAATAGTGGTAACCGTTGTAGGGAACGATAGGGCAATATGGGGAGGATTAGCAACATTAAATGCAAAAATAAAAGGAGTCAAGGGAGTAATAATAAATGGCTCTGTTAGGGATATTGAGGAGCTCCAAAAATTAAATTTTCCTATTTTTTCCAAATCATTTAAACCTAATGCCGGAGCTCCACTTAACCATGGAAAAATAAATATCCCCATAACAATTGAAAATGTCCAAATAAATCCAAATGATATTATTGTTGGAGATTGTAACGGCGTAGCAGTGATAAAAAGGGAAGAGCTAAATAATATTATTGAAAATGTTAAAAACATAAAAAAGAAAGAAGAATCAATAAAAAATAAAATAATGAGAGGAATGGATTTAAAGGATATTTTAGGATTATGATTAAATCTTTCGGATTTGAATTTTCATTGTAATTTTTTAACATTCATATATTATTTTTCCAGTGTTTTCTGATTTCCTAAATGGTAATTCTATGGTTTTTAAGGTTTCAATGAATTTTTGAACCTCTTTATCTTTTAATTTATCTTTTTTAATGAGAAAATCGTAATATTCGTCCCCAATAGGCATAAATTTTAATCCATATTTTTCTGCTATTGTTTCAATTCCCACTCCAATATCCACTTTACCCATAACAACGGAAGCCCCAACTGCTGAATGAGTTTTTGCTTCAATATTATAGCCATTTATCTTTGATTTATTAATATTATTCTCTTTTAAAAATTTATCAAATAATAATCTAGTTCCTGCCCCCTTATTTCTATTAATAAATTTATAATTTTCAATATTATTTTTTAATTCTTCAATATTATTTATTGGGAGCTCCTTTCTAAACATAAAACCTTGTTTTCTAACATATCCTCTAACCAATGCCACATCTTTAAGTTTGTATTTTTTAATAAATGATATATTGTATGGTTCCTCCCCCTCTTTTGCCCTTTCGTCCAATAGGTGAATACCTGAAATATCTGCTTCCCCTCGTTTAATTGCCATTAATCCACCCAAAGAACCAACATTTATTGTTTTGGCAAAAATATGCCCTTTTCTTAATATTTCGTCAATTCCTATGCAATGGCTACCGATTATATTGAGCCCAAATTTAATATTTCCAAATAAATGGACTTCCACAGTTTCGTTTTCCAGAATTTCCTTATTTTCATCAATTACTATATATCCATCTGCATAGGTTAAAGAGGTTATGGCTCCGCTTCCCTTTGTAATGGGGTAAATTATATAGTTATTATCTTTTTCCCGCATCACAGATACAGGCAAATATTCTGTCCTTCCCTTTGAAGACATATATCTAATTGGAAATAGTCCTGTTAGTTTATTTCCCATTTCATTAAATAATACATCAAAAATGGTTAAACAGGATGTGGGATACCCAGGAAGTCCCACTATTAATTTATTATCTATCTTCCCGATTATGGTTGGTTTTCCCGGTTTTATCTTTATGCCGTGTATTAGTATTTCCCCGCCCAATTCTTCAATTATTTTAGAAGTTAAATCTCCAACACCTGCGGAAGTTCCACCACTTAATATAATAATATCATTATTGCCCTGTAAAGCTTTTTTAATACTATTTTTTAAATCCTCCTCATTATCTTTAACTATGCCGTAAAATTTAAAATCCCAGCCTTTTTCAATTATTGAAGAAGCTATTGTATAGGTGTTTACATCATATATTTTATAGGGAGATAATGGTTCATTTGGACTTATTAGCTCGTTTCCGGTGGATATTAATCCAATATTTATTTTTGATTTTAATTCTTGTTTTATATGATGGTGGGGGGGTTTTTTATAAACTTTTATATTGCTTTTACCAATTGAAGGTAATGCCCCTATATCCCTTGGGGATAGTGGTGTATCTTTTCTTAAAAGGAGCTCCCCTGCCATTATGTCACTACCACAATATTGAATATTCTCATGTGGCGAAACTGGCCTATAAATTTTTACATTATTATTATCTGTTTCCGTATATTCTACCATTACAACGGCATTCGCCCCTTTTGGTATGGGAGCTCCTGTTGCTATTTCCATGCATTCATTATTTTTTAATTCTTTTGTGGAATAAGACCCCGCCTTAATTCTATCAATTATTTTTAATGTTATGGGGGCATCTTCCTCAGCTTCGTAGGTGTCCTCTGATTTTACGGCATATCCGTCCATTTTTGACCTGTCAAATGGTGGGACATCTACATTTGAAATTATATCCTCTGCCAAAATTCTATTTACTGCATTAAATAAATCCACTTCCTCTATGCCATTATTTTTGTCATTGCTATCTTTATCAGTCGTGTTAGTATTATTGGTATCGTTATTAATATTTTTATTGTCTTTATTGTATTTATCGTCCTGCAATTCATTTAAAAATTTATTTATTATCTTTTTAGCCTCTTCAATACTACTCAATTCTAAATATCTCATTATATCACCAAAAATATAATTAATAATAACGATAATTGGGAGCTCCTAATAAATTTAAATAATATGAATAAATAATAATGTAATTGTATTCTATTATATTATGTGTTATATTATAACTATGGTATGTTTAAAGGTTTGTTCTTTAATGTCTTAAAAATTTTTTATTATGCGACATAATAACAATATATAATTTTTAAATAATAATAATAATAATAATAATAATAATATATATTATAAAAGTTCAAACGAATATCATATAACTACATTATTATAGGCGATGGTAAAAATGGTAAAATTAACCGAAGAAATGAAAAAATCACTAAATGAAGCCATTGTATTTCTTGGCACAGCTTCAAAAGACGGAATACCAAATATAGCACCTATGAAAGCGCTAAAAGTAATAGATGATGAAACTGTTGTTATATGCGATAATTTCATGCTTAAAACATTAAAAAATATTAAAGAAAATCCAAATGTTTCAATTGCTACGGCTGATTGTAGGGAAAATCCATTCCAATACAAAGGAGTTGCAGAATATCATACAGAAGGGGAATGGTTTGAAATTGCAAAAGAAATAGATGCACAATTTAACAAAATTCCAAAAGGGGCCATTGTAATAAAAATAAAAGAAGTATATAATTTAAAATCTGGTGAAGATGCTGGAAAATTACTTTTAAAAGATGAATAAATTATATTATTATATCTATTTTTTTAAATATTTACTCGGAGCTCCGAAAAATTTATAATAATTTTTAAAATTTAAAAAATCTACAATGTTAAAAATAAAAAAAGAAAAAGAATAAAAGGTTTATAATAAGCCTGCTGTATCTAATGCCATTTTAGCCTCTTCTGTTGAAGCCCCTTTCTCGATTTCAACTGTTTTATCGGTTGCTTCGAGGTGTTTTAAGTTGCATCTTCTTCTTTTTACATTTCCGTCGATTACAACAAAGTTTTTGTCTAATACATCTACAATTACACAGGTGTTTCCTGCTTCTCTTCCCAATGTTTTAACACATACTCTTCCTACTTCTACTGCTATCATATTCTCACCTAAGTTTTTTGTTATTACTGGTCGTCGCCAACCGTAATTCATCCTACAAACAAGGAATGAGTTATTATTTAGATTTATTGGCTATTGCCCTATCTATAATACTAAATACGCCCTCTATATTCCATGCCGATGAATTTATAATAATATCATATATTGATAAATCATCTATATTTATGTCATATAATTCTTTATAGCGTTTCTTTTCGCTATTTTCTCTATTTATCATCTTATTTAGTGCGGTGTTTATATCTTCGCATTCTCTTTCGCTTATTCTTTCACACCTAACCATTGAAGGAGCCCTCAACCATATTGAAATGGTTGGTTCAACTGAATTTTTTTTGAGCATCCATGTAGCAAGTCTTCCTTCAAGAACTATATTTCCTTCTTTTGCCAATTCGACCTGTTTTCTATCAATCTCATGGTCAATATTAGGATTTTCTTCGGCATACTTGCTAAATTCTTGGAGCCCCATACCCATTTCTTTTGCCATATCTCGAAAAATAAAACCTGCACAAACATGATTTAAATTATATTTTTCAGATATTAGCTTTGCTATGGTTGTGGTTCCAGTTCCCGGAAGTCCTCCAATAGTTATTATCATTATCGCACCCTATAAGTTTCTTGCTTTCTCAATCATTAACCTTTTGAGACATTTTGGACATAAAAATCCACCATATGGTCTCTCTGGTCTTTTCTCTGTCTTTGAAAGTTTTGCTATCTCTATTTTTCGTCCTCTTGGAACTCCGTTAAGGAGAGCTCCACATGCACCACATTTAGCTTTTGAAACTTTACTTCTTCTGTGGTGTGTGAGAGTTTTGTTTCCAGGACCTCTTTTTGAAATTTTTTTGAATGAACCTGACTTAAATCTTGGAGCAGGCATATTATAACCTCTTTGTGTTTCATTTAATTTGTATTAAAATGGTATATTTAGTATGCAATTATAGTATATAAATATTTTGCTGGTATTGGTGGAGCTCCTTATATAATTAATTATAATTATTTTTTTATTATTTTTAGAGTTTAAAACAAAAACATTATTTTAAAATTATAGTAAGTTCAATAACTGTCCCTTATCCGTCCTATTGTAAAAATTCCCCTGGAATTTTGAGGTCCCCCTGGGATTCAATAATCTCTGATTATTGCATATCGTAAAAACTCCTTCGGAGTTTTGAGAAATTATTGAATTTCTCATTATTAGTAATAGGGCAGAGATTTTAGCTTTAAGACGGTTTAGTGAAAAAGACCGAAGATTTACCATATATAAATCTACTAATAAAATATATAAATTTATAAATGTATTCTCCTAAAATAAAAAGCGCAGAGGAAGGGATTTGAACCCTTGCGGAGCAAAGCTCCACCGGATTTCAAGTCCGGCGCCATAGTCCAAGCTCGACCACCTCTGCACAAATTAAAGCATTTTTAGTAGTTTATATCATATATTATCATAATAACTATTCTAAACACACATAATTATAGATATAATAAGTAATATATATACTTTTTGGTAGGGTTCTAAAAATTAATAGAAATATATAATATTATATCAATATTATTTAATTCCCATAACCTTCCTCAATATCATTGAAGTAGCCATTGAGCATAAAATATACCATCCAAGCCAGCCTAATGCCGTATCCCCCACTATACCAAATCCACCTTTGTAAAATATACTCCCAATCCAGTGAAATGGTCCCACAAGTAATATCTTTGAAAGAATTACAGGGAGCTCCACCACAACACCATTCCAACCACTATTTGCCAAATGGATTACTCCATTATAATCATAAACATGCCTCAAATATGCAAATATAGCAATAATTGGCACCCATGTATATATCATAGGTTTGAAACTCATTTTCATCATTTCCATTTGAGATGCCATCATTTTTTGCTGTTCTGCCTGTAATTTTTCCATTAAATCAGGGTCTTTTTGTGCCTGTCTTGCCTTAACTTGAAAATCCTGAATTTCTTTCTTTAATTCAGCCATTCTTTTCTGATTTACAAGCAATTTTGTAGCTAAATTTATAATAAAAGATACAACGAAAGCCATAGTCAATATGGCAATAGCAGGATGCATATTTTTTATAATTGGCATAAATACTGAATCCAATGCACCATAAAACATATTAAAAATTGAGTCAAACATCTTATCTCCTTTAAAAAGTATAATAAATAAATATTAGTTTAAATAATAAATAAAAAAAGAAGTATATATAATTATCTAATTATAAATAAATATATTATAATATATTAATTTTATAACATTTATTTTATTAATATCTTAATATTGAAACTAATTCCTCAACTCCTTCATCCAATAATCCGTTTTTATTCTTAACTATTTTAACTGTGGCCCCAGTTAAAACACCATATGTCATTGCTGCGCATCTATTCATAAATTGATGCTCCTCTATATCGCTAGCTGTTTCCAGGTCTCTTTTTCTTGTTTCGTCACTCATTCTTCTCATTAATATTTCATCCCCAGTAGTTTCCACTACAACTATCATATTAGGATTTAATTCATCTAAAACCCATTTAGGAAGTCCTGCCAAATAACCTTTTGGAGTTTTCACTGTGCTGTGTGTATCAACTACTATTGGCTGTTCTTTTACCATTTCAGCAATTTTCCTACCTGCCATTTTTTGAATTCTTTTTTGGGTATCTGCATCTAATTTTCTCATTTCGTCCCTATCTTCTACGATATTTTGACTTTGAGCTACTTCAAACATTGCAGTCCCGAAATTTACCATTTTATAGTTTATATTTTCTTCTTTTAATATCTCCATTGCTTTCTGGGTTATTGTAGTTCCACCTACTCCGGGTACCCCTGTAACTACCACTAATTTGTGCTCCATATAATCACCTAATATTGTATTTGAAATAATTAATCGTCAATAGTGTGTTCGAAAAATTTGTTCTTAAATGTCAGAAAGAATATTCTGATTTAACCGATAAGATATATTATAAATATTTTTGCGGTATTTTATACGGTAAGTTCTCGAACATACTACAATTTATATTTATATGACATATATATTATTTATTATTTTTTTATTTGATAATGGGCATATATTTATCTATTTATTATGCTTATTTTATTATATATTTATTATTTTTATTTGTCGTTTATAGTTAATCTTCAATAACTGTCCTTTATCTGTCCCAACTTATTAAACAAAAGCATAGCTTTTGTAAACAAAATCCTTTTAGGATTTTGTACAAAATCGAAGATTTTGTAAACAAATTCCTTTGTTTTTCTCTAATACCACAGAGATTTTAGTTTAATTGTGCAGTTTAATGAAAGAGACCGAAGATTGACTATATTTCTTTATATCGTAATTCCATTATAGTTTTAAGTGCAATTCCAATTTCAGTTATTCTGTTTATATCAGTTTCATTATCTAATTTATCAAATAAATAATTTATTTTTTTATTTAATATTTCTTGATGGTTATTGTTATCAATATTGCTGGTAGATTTATCTATGTTGTCCATGTTTGTTATTTTATCCTCATGATTACATTGGGGACAATATTCATTGCCTTCTTTGTCTTCAAACATGGGAGCTCCACAAACATCACAATGTTTGGAAAGCATTTTCGAACCTTTAAACATTTCCTTGGATGCCATTTTTACAAAATCCATCAACTCACCGCAAATTATTTTATATATTGGTAGTTTATTTATATCATATAATTTATAATTTTAATCAATATTAATAATATATTGAATTAGAACAATATATAGTTATAATGTATTTTATAGCATATATCTTATTAAAGGAAGAGTATAAAGATTATAGGAGAGGCATGATAAATATGGAATTAAATTACAATGAATTAGGATTAAAAGTAGGATTAGAAATACACCAACAATTAAACACCAAAAGAAAACTTTTTTGTAATTGTCCCACATTAATACGAGAGGACAGCCCAGACGGAGAAATACAACGAACATTACGAACATCCCAGAGCGAAATGGGAGAAATTGATAAAGCCGCACTTATTGAATCCAAAAAAGGCAAAAAAAATATTTACCAATATTATAATGATACAACCTGTCTTGTGGAATTGGACGAAGAACCTCCACATGCTCCCTCAGAAGAAGCCATAAAAACAGCCTTGGAAGTATCTTATTTAATGAATATGGAGGCAGTTAATGAAATACAGACAATGAGAAAAATAGTAATTGACGGTTCAAATACTAGCGGATTTCAAAGAACAGCCTATATATCCCAGGATGGATTTATTGAAACAGAGCACGGGAGAGTAGGAATAACCAGCCTTTGTTTAGAGGAGGATGCATGTAGAAAAATAGAGGGCAATGATAGTTATACAATATATAGAGTGGATAGGTTGGGAATACCATTATTAGAGATAACCACAGAACCCGACATAACTAACCCCAAAATGGGAAAAGAAAGTGCAAAAAGAATAGGTAGCATATTAAGAGCAACTGGAATGGCTAAAAGGGGGCTGGGCACTATAAGGCAGGATGTAAATGTATCCATAAAAAATGGTGCAAGAATTGAAGCAAAAGGAGTCCAAAATCTTGATTTAATTGAAAAAGTTATTGAAAATGAAGTAATAAGGCAGATGAATTTAATAGAAATAGCAAAAACATTGCAGGAAAGAAATGCCGAAGCCATACACAACATAATAGATATTACAGAATTATTAAAGAATACTAATTCAAAAGTATTAAAAAGTGCTTTAAAAAAGAAAAATGGAAAAATTAAGGCAGTAGTATTAAAAGGATTTGGAGGACTTGTTGGAAAAGAAATTCAGGAAGGTAGAAGGTTGGGAACTGAATTATCAGACCGGGCAAAAATCATTGCAGGAGTTGGAGGATTATTCCACACCGATGAGCTCCCACATTACGGCATAACAGGGGAAGAAGTAAAATTATTGAAAGAATATATAAACAGCATAATATCAATTACAGAACAGGATGCCATTGTATTGGTGGCAGATGAAAATAATAAAGTAGATAATGCCTTAAATGCCATATTAACCAGAGCGGAAGAGGCGATCTTAGGGGTTCCAGAAGAAACCAGAAAAGCCTTGGAAAATGGAAATACCTCTTATTTAAGGCCACTTGCAGGTTCGGCGAGAATGTATCCTGAAACAGATATTCCAGCTATTTATTTAGAGGAGGAATATATTCAGAGCATAAAAGACAATTTACCAGAGATGCCAGAAACAAAATTAAAACGATTTATAAAAGAATATGAATTAAATGAGGATTTGGCAAATATTATGGTTTCCTCATATAAAGTAAATATGTTTGAAGAGTTATGCAAAAATCATAACACTATAAAACCTACGCTAATAGCCACCACCCTTGAAGCTACGCTGAGAGAAATTAAAAGGGAAGGACATAATACTGACGGACTAACAAAACAACATTTTGATATGGTATTTAGTGGATTGGCAGAAGCAAAAACTTCAAAAGAAGCTATTGTAGATATATTAAAAGGATTTATAGAATATCCTAATGAAGATTTAGATAAAATTTTAGAAATAAAAGGATTGAAATCACTTTCAAAAGAGGAAGTTGAAGAAATAATTGAAAATATAATAAATCAAAACATAGAAGTTGTAAATAGTAAAGGTATGGGTGCTATGGGTATGTTGATGGGTAGATGTATGGCGGAGCTCCGAGGTAAAGCCGATGGAAAAATTATAAACACCGTGTTAAAAAATAAATTAATGGAAAAGGCAAATAAATAATAAATAATATATTAAACTTAAAAGGGAAAATATGAATGAGATATTGGGATATATTATTGGTGAAACCACCAATACAGAATTAAGCTTTTTATCATTGGGTATGCCTGAAATTGGGGGGTATGTCTTAATAAAATATGAGAATAAAAATATACTGGGAATGGTTGAAAGTGTTGTGCAGGGTTGCCCAGTATTTGATGAAGTATTAAGCGTAAATGATTTAATAAAATTAAAAAACCTAGAAAATGAAGATTCCTACTATATTATGGGAAAAATAAAGGTATTGGGAGATATTGAAAATAAAGAAATTCCAAGGGTGCCACCAAAACCAGGAACAGAAGTATATATTGCCGACGATGATTCATTAAAAAATATGTTTTCAGATGGGCATTTAAAAATAGGCAAATTGATATCAAGAGAGGTTCCCGTATGCCTTGATGTCAATAAATTATGCTCTCGGCACTTGGCAATATTGGCAATTACCGGAATGGGAAAATCAAACACAGTATCGGTGTTATTATCCGAATTAAATAAGTTAAATGGAACCGTTGTAGTTTTTGATGTTCATGGAGAGTATAAAGAAATAAAATCAAACAACAGCAACAACATATTAAATACTCACAATGTCGAACCACAAATAAATATATTTAATATAAGTAGTAGTGCATTATGTGATTTAGCGGGAGTAGATGCACAGGCCACAAAACAGCGACCATATATTAATAAGGCAATAAAATCGGTTAAAAAACAATATAAGGAAGTTGATTTCAATTCTGCGGAAGATTATGTAAATTCAATAATATTTGAATTGGAATCATATATTGAGATTAATAAAAGAGATGCGGAAAGTATTCAAACTGCCATATTTAGATTGGAGGATATGCTTCAATTTAAAAATCACATTATTAGACTACATTATAATCCAATAGAGGAAATAAAAGACGGACATATTAACATACTGCCATTAGATGGATTAGATGAAAATGATATGGATATTATTATTTCTTACTTTTCAAAAGAGATTTTAAAGAATAGAAAAAAATCATTTAGAAATAATGAACCAAAACCTGTATTTTTAATATTTGAGGAGGCACATTTAATAGTGCCACAAAATAGAAATACAAAATCAAAATATTATATATCCCGAATAGCTCGGGAAGGTAGAAAATTTGGAGTTGGGATATGTCTTGTATCCCAAAGGCCCAAAACTCTTGACCAGGAATCATTATCCCAATGCAACAATTTAATTATATCTAAATTAATAGAACCTTCTGACCAATCCCATGTTCAACATGCCTCTGAGAATTTAAGTGAAGATTTATTAAAACAATTGCCCAGTTTGAATATTGGAGAGGCTGTGATTATAGGGCCTTGTTTAAAAATTCCTGCAATTGTAAAAATAGATAAATTTGATGGAGAATATAAGGGAGAAGATATTGATATTGTAAATATATGGAAGAACAATTATAATAATGAAAATAATGAAAAAAGACTTTATTCAGAAGATATGTATGGAGATTTATAGTTAATCTTCAATAACTGTCCTTTATTTGTCCTATAGTAAAAATTCCCCTGGAATTTTGAGGTCCCCCCGGGATTCAATAATCTCTGATTATTACATATCGTAAAAACTCCTTCGGAGTTTTGAGAATTATTAAATAAAATCCTTTTAGGATTTTGTACAAAAGCATAGCTTTTGTAAACAAATTTCTTAATTTATTGATAATAGGTTAGATTTCAGCTTTTAATCGTAGATGGTTTAGTGAAAAAGACCGAAGATTGACTATAGATTAGGAGCTCCTTAAAATAATATAAATAAAAATATAAAAATAGAGATAACAAAGAATATATATCTATTCCTCTGTTTTTTTGCCCAAATAGGATATATTTATCCGTTTATCATATAATTCTATTTTTAAACCTATTTTAGCAGGGATTATTTTAACTGATGTATTATCCTTAATATATTCGCACTCCTTAATGGGATTTGTCATTTTAACTCCAATATGATTAATAACTACGAGTTCTGGCTTATTTTTCATACTATTTAACAAATCTATTAAATCATTTGAACATAAATGACCTTTTAATTTATTATTTTTTTTCCTAACCACATTTGCCACAAGCACCCTAACGCCATCAAAACAGTCTTTTAATGGTTCAATTAATTCGGTATCGCTTGTATATCCAATATCTCCTTTATTAGTTTTTACCCTACATCCAATCCCTTTTGGGTCTCCATGTTTTGTTGGTGTGGCTATTAATTCAATATCATGTATATTTGCAGACTCTTTTGGGTTTAATATATGAATTTCTGATTTAGATTGGTGATATTTGGATATTGCATTTTCATATTTTTCATATCCATTCAATACAGAAATATTACTTATAATATAACCAATATTTTTTGTCATACCATATGTCATTGCCTCTATCATAACTTCGGCATCGGTGTAGTGGTCGGGATGGTCATGAGATATAAAAATAGCATTTGTATAATATGGTATTAATTTTAAATCTGCCATCCTTACCAGAGCTCCGGGACCCGGGTCTATATGTAAATTTGTTTTTTCCGTGTGTATTCTAAATCCTCCTGTCCCCCTATTTTGGGTTATAGTTGCCCATCGTCCCCCGCCAGCACCTAAAAATATTATCTCAGCGTGCAAATTATCACCCCCATAATTGTTTATCTTTATTCTAAAATATTAGTATATTTTATATTATTATTTTTATTAATCATTTAAATACGATATTAACATTATTATATATCCCACTAACCCTAACAACAACATATGGAGAAGTAATTATCATATCGGGGTTATTTGGTTGTGTTTCATTCATATATATAATCAAATTATTGTTATTATCCTTTATTATTTTTGATATTTTAATTTTATAATCACTACTTGGTTTTTTTCCAGCGTAAATGTATATTGTAGTTTTATTATATTTATTATCTGCTATTATACTATATGATGGTTTATCATTACCATGAGTTCCAAATTTAACTATATTATACTCAGCAGACATATTGACAGAAATGTTATTCGACATATTATTGATAATAATATTATTTTTATTATTATTGTTTATCGTGTTATTTTTTATGTTGTTGGTATTATTGTGATTATTATTGATAGTATTGACTTCATCATTAAAATTATCCAAACAACAGGACAAACTCAGAAATAAAATACATATTATCGTTATTATTTTTAATACCATTATATCCCTCATTTAGTCAATCTTCGGTCTTTTTCACTAAACCGCTTATGATTAAGCTAAAATCTAACCTATTATCAATAAATTAAGAAATTTGTTTACAAAATCTTCGATTTTGTACAAAATCTCGAAGAGATTTTATTTAATAATTCTCAAAATCGCAAAGCGATTTTTACGATATGCAATAATCAGAGATTATTGAATCTCGGGGGGACCTCAAAATTCCAGAGGAATTTTTACGATATGGCGGATAAGGGACAGTTATTGAACTTACTATATTTTTACTTTCCATATCGTCTTTTTCTCTTTTGATAATCCCGAATTGCTCTTAGAAAATCTATTTTTCTAAATTGAGGCCAATACACTTCACAAAAATAAAGTTCTGAATATATGGACTGCCATGTTAAAAAATTACTAATTCTCTCCTCGCCCGATGTTCTAATTATTAAATCTGGATTAGGGTGGGGTAAATGTGAAGTATATAGTCGTTCAGATATTGTATTAACAGATATATCCTCAACATTTAATTCATTGTTTTTTATTTTATATGCTATATCTTTTATGGCATCTACAATTTCCTGCTGTCCGCCATAGGCAATTGCAACATTTACATAATAATTATTATAGTCTTTTGTTCTTTCTTCTGCATAATCTATTGCTTTCCTAACTCGCTCGGGAAGCAAATCTACTCGCCCTATCGCCTTTATTCTTATCTTTTTTTTATGAACCATACTGTCGTCTGCTGTGGCCATAAATTCTTGTTCAAACAAATCCATTAAAAAATCTACTTCTTCCTTAGACCTATTAAAATTCTCCTGTGAAAAAGAATATAGCGTAATTACTTTTACCCCTAAATTAACACACCAATCTACAAACTCCAAACTTTTTTTAGCACCGATTTTATGGCCAATCATGGATTTACTTCCAATTGTCTTAGTCATTCTCCGATTTCCATCCATGATTACTCCGATATGTTTTGGGATATTTTTTTTATCTAACTTTCTTTCAAGCATTTTTTCATAATATTTGTAAATTCCCAATTTAGTCATAAAATCGTAAATTTCTACCAACAAATTAATCACCATTTAAGAATTTTATGGCATTATAATATCTTTTCCAATCCCCGCTTCTACTGGTATCTATAAATTTTATATCTTTATCATTTAAAATCACTGCACCATATCCTTCCATCTTACATACTAAACCCAAACATCTAAATATTAAATTCCCAGAAATTCCGTCGGGTGCTATTATTATGTTGTATCCGTTTTTTAGGTATTCTTCTATTAATATGCCATTATGGTGTATTATAATACCGTCCTCTGTTTCCAATATGTTATCATTTTCACTGTCTTCATTATTGTATATTTTTTTAAAATATTTAATTATATTTTCACATTCATTTAATGAATTATCAATTTTCTCACTTCTCCCATAATCCGACAACCTTCCCGCAGATAAAAGCCCGACTTTTGGAACAATATTTTTTGATTTTAAAAAATTTATTGAATAATTTATTATATTTATTTTATCTTGAATATTATTAACTTCATCAATTCCCACGGGACATAATAAAAAAATATCATCTGTAAATGGATTTTTTAATATTGATGCTCTGTAAAATTCTCCAATTTCTTTTTTTAACAATGGCATAATTTCAGAAGAAGATAATGAACCCCTTATGGCACCATCTACTTCATTATTTATGGTTTTGTCAAGGAGCTCCCGGGAATCATCCACTAACTGAACATCAATTCCTTCCCACACTAATGCTTGATATGCCTTTAAAATTTCTTTTTTGTTTTCACCGATGCCCATTAGATACATAATTTATCACCAATATTAATATTAAAATTTTGGGAGCTCCTTATCTCAATCATAGAATTAGAATAAACCTTTGAGTTATATGTTTTCCATGGTTTTAAATTTTTGGCAATATCCACAACTTCATTGTTGTATAAAAAAATTACATCTATGGGATATTTCATAAAAAATGTATGGATATGGAGCTTTCGTTTGCCATAGTAAAATATAAGCCCCTCATTGTGATTTATATCTTTAAACATTAATCCAAATGCTCGTTTTATAAAATTATCTGCCACATTTAAATTATATGTTTTATTATTTAATTGAATTTCTGGCATATTCTCCCCCCGATATGGTGTGTGTTTAAAAAGTCAAATTTCATGGATTTATTAAGTCATAGTAATATTCGGTCTTTTTCAGGCCATATATGATAAACTCAAATTTTATGTTATTGAATTAAATTAATAATAATTTAGAGGTAGTTTGATGTAGTTTATATTTATTTTATCTTACCATACGGGGCAGGAACATATTGAACCGATGGTTTTTGACCGGTTGGTTGTTTGTATAAATCAAATAAATCATACATTGTTTTTGGAACATTTGTATTTACTTTTATGCCCATATCCTTTAACTTATTGATTGTAAGAGGATAATCATGCGTCCATACTCCCGTAGATATCAATTCAGTAATATATTTTGCTTTTTCTTCACTCATTTTATCTTTTAATAACCAATATACAAACTCCCCCACTTGATTTATTGCTTTTTTTGCTATGTCTCCTAAAATTAATGTTTCGTCTTCCAATTCATCTACATACTTTGTATCTATAACATTTAATATAGATGCAGCAGGATATTGTCCAATTTGAGGGTCAACCGGCCCCATAACTGCATTTTTATCCATTATTATTTCATCTACGGCAAGAGATATTAAACTACCTCCGCTCATGGCATAATGGGGTATTATTACGGTAGTTTTTGCCTTATGTTCTTTTAAAGCCATGGCTATTTGCTCACTCGCAAGCACAAGCCCTCCGGGAGTATGAAGTATTAAATCTATGGGGACATCATCAGAAGTCATCCTAATTGCTCGCAGAACTTCTTCACTATCTTCCATATTTATAAACCGATACAATGGAATACCAAATAAAGCCAATGTTTCCTGCCTATGTATCATTGCGATTACTCTTGTTTTTCTCTCTTTTTCAAGTTTCTTTATGCAATTATATCTTTGTATTAATTTTAATTTAAACATTAACTGAGGATAAAAGAATAAGAATATGAAAAATATCCAAAAAATATTATCTATAGCCAACATAATTCACCCAAATTTAAATTAATATATTATATGTTCAAGAACTATGGTAAATATTCTTTATGTGTTCCAAAATATTAAGTCATATTTCGATATTTTCATAAATTACAATAATATATTTATATAAATAGTCCGAAGATTTACCCCGCACGAAACAATGAAATTTCAAAATTTCCTTTGGAAATTTGACTTACAATGAACAACTGTTTCGAACACACCAACAATATGATACTATATATACACCATATGATATATACAATATAATATATACAATATAATATATGCTATATATTTATGTTTGTTTATATATAATATAACAATTATCATCTATTGGATATATAATACATTAATATGTGCCAATATTAGCACAGAGGTGCATTATGAGTAGAATAACACTTAATACGATTAAAATAAAACCAAATATTGCGGAGCTCCAAGATGTTCCAGAGGATATTACTGCTTTGAAGTATGTAATATTAGAACCCATTGGATTTCCAATTAATATAAATGGCGAGAATCTAAAAGTTAGCGTTGATAATCATGATTTATTTAATGTATATGCGAGAGACCAGTGGGCCAATGAAGTGATAAAAGAAGGAGAATATTTATTTGATGGTACTCTTATTCCCGATTATGCATTTAAAGTTATTAATACACACCCCAAAGAAGGCGGACTAATCACGAGAAACACATTTTTTAAATTAAAAACCGCGAGAACCCACGATAATAAATTAGTTAAAAATGTTAAATTTGATGAAGTTATAGGGCAAAATGAGGCAAAGAAAAAATGCAAAATAATAATGAAATATCTTGAAAATCCAGAAATATTTGGAGAGTGGGCACCCAAAAACATATTATTTTACGGAGCTCCGGGAACTGGAAAAACTTTGTTAGCAAGAGCTTTGGCAACTGAAACCGATGTTCCATTGTATTTAATTAAAGCAACGGAATTAATAGGTGACCATGTAGGAGATGGCTCAAAACAAATCCAAGAATTATATGAAAAAGCATCAAGCAGTAAACCTTGCATCATTTTCATAGATGAAATAGATGCAATAGCTTTAAGCCGACAGTATCAATCATTAAGAGGGGATGTTTCTGAAATTGTAAATGCCCTACTTACAGAATTAGACGGAATACATGATAATGACGGCATTATTACAATTGCGGCAACAAATAATCCCGATATGTTAGATAATGCCATAAGAAGTAGGTTTGAAGAAGAAATTAAATTCGAAGCTCCGAATGATGAAGATAGATTAAAAATCATGAAGCTCTATATGGGTAAAATACCACTTAACACAAAAAATATTAATTTAAAAAAATATGTGGAAAAAACAAAAGGCATGAGTGGTAGGGACATAAAAGAGAAACTAATAAAACCAGCACTCCATAAAGCAATTTTAGAGGACAAAAATTCAATTGAAGAGAAAGATTTAGATATTATATTAAATAAGTTAAAAGGCGGAAAAAAAGAGCCTTTACATTTATATGCGTAAATATGGTAAGTTCAATAACTGTTCCTTATTCGTTCTAAATTAGAACGCATATTTACTATTCATTTTTAGTAATATAATACGGATTTTGGCTTTAATTAGGCATATTTATGAAAACGACCGATGATTGACTATAAATAAAAAATTATTATATTTTATATTTTATTATTTAAAGAAATCCTCTATTTTCACCTGTTTTCTTTTATCACTTTGGAATAAATTATCAATACCTTCTTTTATTAATTCCAATCTCTGTTTTACATAATCACTTGCATTGTATTTTTCAGCCATTGTTTGAGATACGCCCATATATTTCTCAACTGCTCCTTTTGAAACTGTCAATATTAATTTACTTCCACATTTTCTACATACTCCCTTTAAAGGGACTCGTCTGTATTTTGCCCCGCATTTACATCTAAATCCCTGCCTAGAAAATGCCCTTAAATTACCAATTAAATCAGGCACAAAGTGGGATTGAATTACCTTCTCGGCCACATCTCGTTCATAGGTTGCCCGTATTTTTCTTGCAACGGTTAATTGAGCATCTGTTTTTTCAAGCATTGAGCCCAATGTTTTATATGCACATATCAATGGCCCATTGCTAATATCTGTGGTTTCATGAGTATATCCCAATTTTTCATATTGGGATGGTTTGTCCAACCTATCTTCAACTGTTTCAATCAATTCCTTTATATCTTTTGGAGTTGGCATTTCAAGAGTTTTTTCGTAAAATTCCAAAGGATACTCCCACATAGTATCAAGATTATGCACCTCTCCATCTACCTCTTTTGGGTCTAACAATGTGGTTAATACCAGTGGTGCGTCCATTTGTCCTCCCCTTTTATCTGGCAAAAATCGTTTGGAAAAGTTCAGAAATGCGTCTAAAAGCAAGAAAATTCCGTCTTCGTCGCCGTCACAATTGTGCATTTGAATATTTGAATTTATAACCACATTATGATATTTTTTTGCGTTTAGAGAATATACAAATTCATCTTCTGCTTTGATGATGGACTTATTCCTAACCTTAACAATGTAACCATATTCTTTTAAGCCTTTTTTCGCTTTAAAATTCTTATGTGTATGTAATTCATAGATATTTTGTTTTTTAGAAGATGTAAATCCTATATTTTCAAAATATTTCATTGCCTGTATTCCATTATAATCAATTCTATAAACTGTCGATTTTGGAATTTCAGTTTCTCTTTTTTCATGATATTTCATTACAACATTTCCTTTTCTTCCATTTGCATTTTTATCCGCGCCCCAGTTCCCATACAGTCCAAATTTTGATATCATTAATGTATCAATATCTTCCAATAATTTCTTATTTGCACTATATATTACTACAATAGGTCTTGTTTTTACGGCACTTCCATCTCCTGTGAAGTATGCTGAAAGCATTAATTTAACTTTTTCCTTTGGAAGTTTGAATATGAATGAAGGCACTCTTTTATTATGTGCATTTATTCCTGTCTTCAATATCTCTGTGAATAATAAATATATTATTCTTGAACCAACGGTTATTTTTCCATCTTTTTCATATATTCCAAATCCATCTCCAAATGCCTCATTTAATGAATTTTTAATATCTTTAATTACTTCCTCATCGTAATTTGAGAAGTTTATTTGATAAACGCTACTGGTTTTCCTCATATATCCTTCTGCCAAATAATAACCAATTATTTTTAATAACGGTTCGATTTTGATAATTCTTCTTATATTTACTTTATCTCGCCTTACTGCAATAAATGCGTCCTTTGGAACATCAGTTATATTTAATTCTGCATTTTTTAATATTTTTAACAGTAAATTCAATGGTATTGTGTCTTGTTTTATATATTTGGCAATATTTTTAATCAGGTTTTCTTTTCCATTCTCATTTTTTTCTTTTAAACAGTGCTTTTGAATATTATTTTTTATCCAATCAGATATTCCCCTAATTCTTAGGAGCTCCCACATATTTTTATACTCTTCTTTTGAGAGCTCCGCCAACAAATCGATATGTTCAATATTATCTTGCTCTTGCTCTTCATCTTCCTCAAAATCCAATTTTGGAATTAACATTAAGTCGTTTTCTTCAACATCCATTGCATTCTTTTTTATAAATTTATCCTCTTTTTCATCATATACCATTACTGGATGGTCTGGTGTGGTTTCAAAACTTCTTCCTGTGTCAAGTCCTATATTCACAAGATGGTTTGGAGATTGTATTTTTAAAACTTCCTCAATATCTGTTAAAACCATTTTTTTATTTAATGTATCAAAAGAATAAACCTTGATGTTATTGTTATTTTTAATGTCTTTTTTAATATATGCCATATTTTTGTAATATTCATTATCGTATAGGTTGTAAAGCTCCTCAATTGTAATTCTTTTTACTTCTCCGTTAATATTTACCAATATAGTTGTATTTGGGGGGAAGCAATTTCTTCTCTTTGAGGCATGGAAATATGGATGGGCATAACCAACATAGGCATTACAATATCCTATTATCCTACCAACCATTCCTGCGGAGGTGTGTGGTGCCATTCCTATTACTAAATGCCCAATTAAATCATCTTTTTCTTTTACATTGTAAAATCTATCTTTTTTATAAAATTTTTCAAGTAAATCATCGATAAACTTTGTAGCCCTAATAAAATATTCGGCACAATTATTTGGAATAATAACATCTTGAATTTTTAATTCAATTATTTGGTCGGGGTGTTCTATGGGAGCTCCTCGTATATCCTTATCATATCCTAATTCTTTTAATTTTTCTATTGATATATTTATTTCCGAGGGTTTAAAATGAGTTAATGGAACATCGGTGCAATCATATCTAAGAGTTCCATCTTTAAATACAAATACATCATTTACTGCCCGCAATATTCCTTTTTCAAGGGGTTCAACTATTTTGTCCTTTGATGTCATACCTTTAATACATTTTACATTTCCGGGCTTATTTATTTTTAAATTTTCTAATGACTTATACCAATAATCTTTTATTGGGAGCTCCACGGTAGTTGGTCCCGATAATTTTACAGGAGCTCCACAGAATAGACATTTATTATATAATCCCAACTTACCACAATTTGGGCAAATTCCAGAATATAATTCAATATTGTCTGTGGTATTTGTTTCCACCGCTTTATTTATTAGCCTAACTACGCCCCCTGCATTACCTATCGGGAATAAACTATTTACTGGTGGCTTCATTTTTCTAGGGGCTGCTTTTTCTGGTCGCCCCATTCTTGCACCGATGTAAATGTATGCCTTTCTTTTTATTTCAAATTGCGAAAGCAAATTTATAAAATGTATTGGATTTTTTGATTTTTGACATTTTTCTTCTAAATTTTGATTTTCTAATAAATCCTTATTATTTTCAATATCATACCCCAATGAATATAATAAAGGATAATATTCGTCTATGATTATATATTGTTCTTTATTTTCAGAATAAATTACATCGTGGGGGCATCCAATTAATTCTAATATTCTTTTTGATTTTATATTGTTTTCATCTTTATTGTTGTATTGTATTTTCCAACTGCTATTAATGGCATCAAAATTATTATTATTATTATTATTATTATTATTATTATTATCAATTATTTCTTCTTTTCCAGTTAATAACCAATTTCTTAACTGTAATATGTCCTCTTTTGATACATCATGCCAATAATAGGTATATTTTGGGTGTAGTGGCGTGTTTGTGTTTAATGCATATATCGTAGCTTCTTTGGGAGTTGGATTATTTATAAATTCATCGGTATATTTTATGTTTTTTGAAATTAATATTTTTTCATACCATTCTTCGCACCAACTAGATGGAACAAGATTATGGTTATTCTCCAAAAAATCCCCATAATTTACAAGTATATCTCCTAAAAACAATATTTCTTCAACTGATTTCCTGTATTCTATTGCTTTTTCGATTGTATCTATTTTTAATACCGTCCCATTTTTTAATTTTGCGATTGGTGGTTCAATGCTATCTACTGGAACAACACAGGTTGCTTTTCCCGGTCTTTCAGTTTTTAACTGCGTTCCAATTGCCATAAATTCATCTACAAGATACATAAGGGCAGGGTGAAATCCATCTGTTGCAAAACCTGTATTTCTACTTCTACCATATCTTAACCTAAATCCTCCATTTGTGGAAGGATGCGCAAAAACAGGTCTTCCCGCAATTACATCCCCTATAAACTTAGTTACTGCTTCAATCTCCACATCATCATATATTTTATGATATTCCTCTAATTCTTCATCGGTAAATTCGGTGTTTTCGTCTTCGCCTTTTAATTCATCAGATTTTTCCTCATCCTCATCTTTCTTTTTTTCCTTTAATTGTTTTAACCAATCCCATCCTTCCATACCAAGTTTATCAACATGCCTTAAAATTTTTGGAGATTTTAACAGCACACCCTCTACAAGTGCAAGGAGAGCTCCACCCCGTATACAATTTGTTTCTACTCTATCCAAATCCCTATGGCCACTAACCTCCACATCATCGGTAGTCTCCCCAGTAATTTCTATGGATATATTTTTTACAGCGGTCCGTATCTCATCAGGTGATGGAGAATATTGAAAACCTCCGACTTCTGATTGGTATAAATCCACTTCCTCAACATATCGTTCTATTTCATCTTCGCTTGGGATATATTTATTTAATCCCATATTTTTTCTAACATAATCTCCGACTAATACCGCCAATGCCTGAGCTGTACCTCCTGCACTTCTAATAGGTCCTGCAAAATATATTGCTAAATATTTACTATTATCTTTGTTGGTTTTTATTTTTACCCCTGCAATACCTTCAAGAGGGGCTGCAACAATTCCTTCTGTAATTATAGCTAACGCTGTTCTTACTGCCTGTTCCGCCAATACTTCGGGAGAGTCTGTTCCAAATTTTCCTTCAACAATTTCTTTTGCCACTTCAAGAGCAGCTGGCTCTTTACCCAATTCTATAACTAATTCCCTTATTCTACCAGATACATTTTTTGGACCTACAATTCCCTCAACCCTGTCTGCCATATCATTAGCAAGTGGTATTTCTACATAATTATTTACATCATATCCTTTATTTCTGCATTTTTCAGCAATATTGTAAATTTCTTTAACATTTTCTAAAATATTATTAAAATAAAATTCCATTTCCTTTGATGCTTTCACATGAACCATATATTCACCAAATATATATTTAAAAATAGTATAGATTATATGATATTAATAATTTTAGGTATATTATAGTAAGTTCAAAAACTGTCCCTTTATTGTTCCAAATAATTAAGTGCAATGAATACATTAATAAAATATAGTTATTTATATAAATATATGGTGAAACAGTTCGAAGATTGACTATATAGTGTGTTCGAAAAGTCAAATTCTTACAGAATTTGAGTTATAATCCTTCGGATTTTATTCAATTCGTTCTCTATCATCCTATGCTATCTTGCTGTATTTAATATAATATAACAAAATGATAAGGAACATAGAATATATGATGTAAAGAGTTCTCGAACATACTATAAAAAAACCATATAATTAATTATACAAATATGATTGTTTAAAAAAATAATGGCATGAGACCTATAGCCCGCCTTCTGTAATTTCGGCGACATTCGGCTAAGCACAATACTGCTTGCACCCATGTGGGGTAGTCTCGTTTCACTGGATTCTCGGAGCTCCTCAAATTATATCATTGTCATCTGCTTCGAGGCCATATCGTTTCTATACACTGAAACCCAGCCCTTCTCAGGACATTGCACATATTGTGGGTGGGCGGAGCTTCCTCCTATAAGGAGTCGCCAGTTCTCTTGCCATCAATATAATCATATTACAATATTTTATTAGTATATATTATGTTATCGGTTTAACGAATACTATGAGAATACATATAACACTCGAAAACCCGAAAAGCTAAATCATAATAAAAACTAAACATAAATTAAAAGTTAAACCATAATAAAAATCGTATATTTAAAAAAATGACTAACAGCGTCTCCCTGTTTCCACCGAATGGCAGTACTTAGGGAATCGCTGAAGGGCTTGATTTCCGAGATCGGAATGGGATCGGATATAACACCTTCGCTATGACCGTTATGTCAGAAAACAATAAAGTAGGTTCCTGTATCTTTAAGTGTCCAGATATTCCAATATCTCTTGGGGGGTTAGTACTAGCGAACTAAACATCTCGGAAAACCTTGATGCTTACATTCCTAGCCTATCAAACCCATCTTCTATGGGACCCCTCGCCTCCTAGAAGGACGGCTGTCTGTTTTCAGGATGGACTTCGAGCTTAGATGCTTTCAGCTCTTATCCCTTGGTGCGTGGCGGCTCGGCAATGCCCTGTCGGACAACCGATAAACTAGAGGCACCGGCGGCTCGTTCCTCTCGTACTAGAACCACCTTTCCCTCAGACAGCCAACACTTCCAGCAGATAGCAACCAACCTGTCTCACGACGGTCTAAACCCAGCTCATGATCCCCTTTAATGGGCGAACAGCCCCACCCTTGGATCCTGCTGCAGATCCAGGATGGGAAAAACCGACATCGAGGTAGCAAGCCGCGGGGTCGATATGGGCTCTTGCCCGCGACAACTCTGTTATCCCCGGGGTAGCTTTTCTGTCATCCCTGGCCTCCATCGGTGAGGCACAGGGGTTCGTTAGGCCCGACTTTCGTCTCTTAGTTGCGTATTGTGGACAACTAAGTCAGGCTGGCTTTTGCCCTTACACTCAACAGCGGAGTCCTGACCCGCTTGAGCCAACCTTTGGGCCCTCCTGATGCATTTTTAGGAGGGTACCGCCCCAGCCAAACTGCCCACCTACCGGTGTCCCCATACTTGGGTAAGGGACATGATCATAGGAGGGTGGTGTCCCATGGACGCCTCCACCTTCCCTAGCGAGAAGGTTTCGATGGCTCCCACCTACACTGTACACCCACAATCATGCCCCAACGACAGGCTGCAGTAAAGCTCCACGGGGTCTTCGCTTCCCACTGGAAGTCTCCGGCCTTTGCACCGGAATGGTAGGTTCACCGGATTCTAGTCGGGGACAGTGGAGGTCTCGTTACGCCATTCATGCAGGTCGGAACTTACCCGACAAGGAATTTCGCTACCTTAAGAGGGTTATAGTTACCCCCGCCGTTTACTGGCGCTTCGCCCGGTTGAACCCGGGGTTCACGTACCAGCACTGGGCAGGCGTCGGCCTTAGTACACATCTTTTCAGACTAGCTAAGACCTGTGTTTGTATTGAACAGTCGGACCTCCCTGGTCACTGCGACCAGCGACCCCTTGACAAGGTCACTGGCACTCCTTCTCCCGAAGTTACGGAGCCATTTTGCCGACTTCCCTCGACTAGATTCATCCGATACGCCTTAGGATACTCACCTAGGGGCACCAGTGTCGGTTCTGGGTACGGTCATCTAAAATCCATGATAGTTCCCTTTTCACGGGCTCCAGAGATCTGCCAAACCATCCTAAAGGATGGATCATCATGCTTTCATCTGGTTCTCGTTATTACAACTCTCCCCAGACTTATACATTTGACTACCCAGACAAGAGTAGTTAGCATACCCTGAAGCGTCAGAAACTAACCTTGCGTTGCCGCGTGTATTTAGATGGCACAGGAATATTAACCTGTCTCCCTTTCCTTCCAAAGGAGTTACCTCGGAAGTTAGGACCGGCTTACTCACAGCTGACGAACATTGCTGTGAAACCCTTGCCCCTTCGGCGGTGGAGATTCTCACTCCACTTGTGCTGTTACTACTACCGGGATCTTCATTTCTACAAGGTCCATTTGACTTCACAGCCAAACTTCTGCCCTTACAGAACGCCCCCCTACCGGATCACCTTTCGGTGCCCTCAGGTCTCGGTAACTGATTTAGCCCCGTCCATTTTCGGGGCCCCTGACCTCGACAGGTGAGCTGTTACGCACTCTTTTAAGGATGGCTGCTTCTAAGCCAACCTCCCTGCTGTCTTAGGCCAAGGACGCCCTTCGTGTTCACACTTAATCAGTACTTAGGGACCTTAACCTGAGTCGCGGCTATTCCCGTCTCGGACATACAGCTTACCCGTATGCCCTTTCTCAGAGGCTGCAGCGATAACAGGTTCGGAGTTTGACAGAAAGGCGAGGACTTTCGTCCCCTAACCCCTCTATCAGTGCTCTACCCTGCCATCTACCTAACCTCCGGCTAACCTTAGGGTTACTTCGGGGGGAACCAGCTATCTCCGGGCTCGATTGGCCTTTCACCCCTAGACCAAGGTCAGAAGAGCGCTTCGAACGGCAGCACCTCTGCAGGCCTCCATCCCTCTGATGAGGGACTTCACCTTGCCCTGGCCTAGATCGCCCGGTTTCGGGTCATATCGCTGTGACTCCGGGCCCTTAAGACCCCGTCCCTCAGCAAAAGCTTGCGGACTTGTTGGTTTCCCTACGCCTCCGACCATAAAGGTCTTAGGCTCGCCACAACAATATACTCCCCGGCCCGTTTTTCGAAACGGACGACACAACTCTGGACTCTATTCCTCGTACTACCATTTTGCAATGGATTCCTTCGGAATAGTTGCCTTTGGAGCCATGCCATACGATACCTATCTGGTTTCAGGCACTTTTCACACCCGGTTAAGGGTGCTTTTCAGCTTTCCCTCACGGTACTAGTGCACTATCGGTCTTGGAACGTATTTAGGGTTGGAAGTCGATGCCTCCCAAATTCCCGCGCGATATCCAACGCACGGTACTCAGGAAAATCTCAAACTCAGGTCAGTTATACCTACGGGATTATCACCCTCTATGATGTGCCTTTCCAGACAACTTCGGCATCCTTTCCTAAGTCGTAAGAGATTTCCTATAACACCACATCTCCCTTGCGGGATTCAGTTTGCCCTGTTCCGTGTTCAATCGCCTCTACTAACGGAATCTCGTTTGATTTCTCTTCCTGCGGGTACTAAGATGCTTCAATCCCCCGCGTTCCCGATTCTTACGAATCGCTCAAAAGAGCAGGAAGTCCCATTCGGAAATCTCATGTTCTACGGCTGTATGCGCCTCGCATGAGCTTATCGCAGCTTACCACGTCCTTCATAGGCGTTCCAAGCCAAGCCATCCCCCAGATAGGGTAATAGATATGTGGAATATCTGGATATCACCAGATACAGAAACCTATGCGTAACCTTCAACTTGCAATATTTGCTATATTGCAATCCAGTTTCAAGTTATAACCCTGTGGATTATAACTCCGTATGGACCCGGCGGGATTTGAACCCACGGCCTCCGCCTTGCAAGGGCGGCGCTCTCCCAACTGAGCTACGGGCCCATTGTCCTTAGCCCATAACCATTTAGTGCTTGATAACGACCTTTTTTTCTTAGGAGGTGATCCAGCCGCAGGTTCCCCTACGGCTACCTTGTTACGACTTCACCCCCCTTGCTGAGCCCAGGTTCGACCTTAGCCAAAGGCTAGGGCCTCACCTCAACCCAACTCGGGTGGTGTGACGGGCGGTGTGTGCAAGGAGCAGGGACACATTCACCGCAGTATTATGAACTGCGATTACTACGGATTCCAGCTTCACGTGGGCGAGTTACAGCCCACGATCCGAACTACGATTAGGTTTAAGAGATTTGCTTCCCTTCTCAGGGTTGCTTCCCATTGTCCTAACCATTGTAGCCCGCGTGTAGCCCAGGAGATTCGGGGCATGCGGACCTATCGTTGCCCGCTCCTTCCTCTGGTTTAACACCAGCGGTCCCCTATGAGTGCCTTTCCTCCGGAGAAGAAAGTAGCAACATAGGGCACGGGTCTCGCTCGTTACCTGACTTAACAGGACGCCTCGCGGTACGAGCTGACGATGGCCATGCACCACCTCTCAGCGCTTCAGGTAAGGTCGTCAACCTGACCTTCATCATGCTGTCGCTCCTGGTGAGATGCCCGGCGTTGAATCCAATTAAACCGCAGGCTCCACCCGTTGTGGTGCTCCCCCGCCAATTCCTTTAAGTTTCAGTCTTGCGACCGTACTCCCCAGGCGGCGAACTTAATGGCTTCCCTTCGGCACCACCTGGACCCGAGGTCCAGATGACACCTAGTTCGCAAAGTTTACGGCCAGGACTACCCGGGTATCTAATCCGGTTCGCTCCCCTGGCTTTCGTCCCTCACCGTCGGACCCGTTCCAGAAGAGTGCCTTCGCCATAGGTGGTCCCTCAGGGATCAACGCATTTCACCGCTACCCCCGAAGTACCCTCTTCCTCTCCCGGTCCCAAGTCCAGCAGTATCTCTGCCAGCCCTACGGTTAAGCCGTAGGATTTAAACAGAGACTTACTGAACAGGCTACGGACGCTTTAGGCCCAATAAGAGTGGCTACCACTCGGGCCGCCGGTGTTACCGCGGCTGCTGGCACCGGACTTGCCCAGCCCTTATTCCCCAAGTTGTTTAGACTTGGGAAAAGCCTATGCTGTGCATAGGCACTTGGGATTCCCCCATCGCACTTTCGTGCATTGTGGAGGTTTCGCGCCTGCTGCGCCCCGTAGGGCCTGGGGCCGTGTCTCAGTCCCCATCTCCGGGCTCCCTCTCTCAAGGCCCGTACCGATCGTAGGCTTGGTGGGCCATTACCCCACCAACTACCTAATCGGAC
This sequence comes from Methanococcus aeolicus Nankai-3, assembly GCF_000017185.1. NCBI lineage: Archaea > Methanobacteriati > Methanobacteriota > Methanococci > Methanococcales > Methanococcaceae > Methanococcus > Methanococcus aeolicus. The sequence continues at coordinate 1,195,890 of NC_009635.1, forward strand.
GCAGCCCCATCCTCAGGCGGATATCCTTTCAGAAAAGGATTATTCCAAACCTCTTTTCCTATGGGGTATTATCCTCAGTTTCCCGAGGTTATGCCCCACCTGAGGGTAGGTTAGCCACGTGTTACTGAGCCGTCCGCCATGGACCGAAGTCCATAGACTCGCATGGCTTAGTCGAATCCCAATAGCAGTAGCCTCCGGCGGGATCAACCGGAATTAATTGTAAGGCTGTAAAACAACCTTACAACCACTCTTAGGAGTTGGTCAATATATTTTGGAATTGACTCGGTCGTTATCAAGTATCACTTGGTTATGGGCTTACATCAAACTTGAACTATTTCTTATCTTCAAGCTATCACATTTGCATAATATGCTGGTGGTTTGTGTATTGTATTGTTTTTAGGTTGGAAACAATAATAAATATAAACATAAATATTCAATAACCACTACTAATTGCCAGATATTCGACTAAGACAATACGATAAAAAAATATTAAAAAAGTAATATTATTGTTTTTTTTGTTTTTTGGCAAGATTTTCCAAACTATCAAGTTGTTCTTTTGTTCCAAATGCATATAATATATCATCTGAATCCAGAACAATATCTGCCGGAGGATTTGTTATTAAATTATTTTCTTTCTTAATTCCAATAATTGTAGCACCACTTTTTTGTCGGATATTTGTATTTAATATTGTATTATTGTGGAGCTCCGAGCCATCTTCAACTATTATTTTTCGTATCTCTAAATCTTCATCATATTCATATTTTGCTATGGACATAAATGTTGAAACAAAATCTAATATTCCTGGCTTTACTGCCAATTCAGCCATTCTTAAACCGCCAATTACATAAGGAGAAACAACTTTATCTGCCCCTGCAATAAGAAGTTTATCCATAGCAACTTGCTCATCTGCCTTTGCTACAATATATAAATCAGGATTTATTCTTCTTGATGATAATACAATATATACATTATCAGAATCATTTGAAACTGATGAAATAAGTCCTTTTGCATCATTTATTTTTGCATTATATAATATTTCATCATGAGTGGCATCGCCTACAATATATTTAAAATTAGGATTATTTGATAGTTCGTTCTCCAATGTATCTATATTATTATCTATCACGACATATTCAATCCCTTCTTTTTCAAATTTATCTACAACAACCCTTCCACTTTTACCATATCCACATATAATATAATGATTTTTTAATTTACTTATTTTTTTATCCATAATTTTCAACTGCTTTGTTTTTTGAAAATAACCCCCAATAAAAAAGTCGGCAAAATTACCGAGAGTATATAATCCAATACTAACACCTAATAGAACATATATTGCAGTAATAATCTTACCGTTCGAAGTTATTGGAACAAAATCCCCAAAACCAACCGTTGTAATTGTGGTTATTGAATAATATATGGCGTCCAATGTATTTAATCCTTCAAAATATGCCATAAGCCCAGCATATGCCATTATTAAACTAAACATTACAAATATACTTATTTTTATTTTATCAACAACATCCATATAACCACAAATATACTATTAATCTGATATCAATTATATTATTATGCCATACACCAGAGACATTTATCAACATTATATTAGATATATTATAAAATATAAATGACCTATATAATATATAATTTATCTATATGAACAGTTGCAAATGCTGAAAAATACCGCGGGCGATATAATGGAAATCGGGATATTAGATATAAAAGGAGCTCTACCCTGTTTTGAAAATTTCGGAAATTTACCTACAAAAATAATTGATGAAAATAATGTAAAAATAATTAATGACCTTGATATGCTTATAATGCCGGGGGGTAGTTTAGTTGAAAGTGGTTCATTAACAGATGATTTAAAAAAACAAATTATAGAATTTGACAATATTATTTTAGGAATATGTAGTGGATTCCAAATACTGTGTGAAAAAATAGATATTGGTAGAAAAAGTCCTGTCCCAATAGTAAAAGAGGGATTAAATTTATTGGGAGTAGAATTTTCGCCCTTGATATGCACCGATAGAGTAAAATTTAACATAGTTGAAAGCGAAATATTTGAAAATAATAGCGGAACTGGTTTTCATTGCCATACATACGGAGATATAAAAATTACAAATAAAAAAACAAAACCATTAACATACTCCTCAATCCAAAAATTGAACTATAAAATGACTGGAGGTAAAGATATATTATCAGGAGTATATTGTAATAACATAATTGGAACAATGGTACATAACTTTTTAGATAATAAAAATATACGAGAAAATTTATTTAATTATTTAAAAATAGATGAAATAGAACAAAATAACATATTTAAAAAAAATAAAGAAATAAAAAATAAATTAAAGGCAAAATCAATAATATATAATAACAAATATAAAAATGAAAATAATAATAACAAAAATACTAATGATAATAAAAACCTAAACAGTAAAAAAGGACTAATATTACTGGCAACTGGCTCAGATAGTGGAAAAACATTTTTAATCACCAGCATTGTGTCAAAGCTAAATAAAAAAACATTTGTTGCAAAAATAGGTCCTGATGTGCGAGATATTGTTCCATCACTATATATATTGAGAGAAGAAATGACAAAATACAACAGCATAAAAATTGCAGATAGAGGATGGTGTGAAGTTGAGGAATTTATGAACTTTGTAAATAATTCAGACTATGAATATTATATTATAGAGGGCGTAATGGGGGCTTTCACAGGAGCATTAAATAAAAAAAATTATAGCGGTGCCGAAATCTCGAAAACATTGGGAGCTCCCACATATATTGTATCGGCATGTAATAAAAGTGGCATAGAAGGAGCATTTGTAGAAAGTTTGGCATATTATTCATTATTAAAAGAAATGGGTGTAAATGTAAAAGGAATGATATTAAATAAAATATATAATTTTGAAATATTTGAAAAAGTAAAAGAAATAGGAGAAAATATAGGATTAGAAGTTATCGGCGTTGGAAAAGCCATACAGAATAAAAGGGGACTTATGCCAGAAGTTGAAATAGACTATGAAGAATTTTGTAAAAATGCAAATAATATAACTATGGATATAAATATTCCAAAATTGAACATAAATGGACATAATAATAGTAATAATAGCAATACTCAAAATTATGATTTTAAACATTATTTAGAAAAATGGAGTAAAAAAATATAACATTGAAAAAATTTAATAAAATATTATTGTAATTAGGGGACTCCCATAAAACAACAGTAGTTAAAACATATAATATAATTTAAGGGATAATATGGACAACAACAAAATTGAAGAATTAAAACCATATATTGTTGCCTATCTTAAAAATATGCATCAAGACGATATAGTATTTGAAAATGAAAATATAACGGTAGATTTAGATAAACTATATAATTATGGAGTGGTAGATTTTATAGAATATTTGATAAATAACCCTCCCGAGGGCATAGAAATATTGGCGGAATGCTATAAGGAGGCCTATTTTGCACTGAAAACAGAACAACCTGCTTATACGACTCACATATATATTAAAAATATTCCAAATATATTTAAAACATATAAAAATAAAAAATTAACCATTAAAGATATTAAAAGTAGCACAATAGGTAAGTTAATAGAATTTGAAGGAATTATAGTATTGGCAACAAAAATAAAGTCAATATTAAAAAAAGCAGTATATCAATGTTCAAGTTGTGGCAATCCTCCAATATCATTAGATATTGACAACCCCTATGAATTTAATTATGATTCAAAAACCTGTAAAAAATGTAATGGAATAATGAAATTAATAGAAGGAGAATCAGAATATGCCGATTTTCAAGAACTAAAAATTCAACAGCCCCTTGATTTAATGGATGACCCAGAGGAACCCCCAAAATACATAACTGTATTTTTGGAAAATTCAAAGGGAATATATTGCGGAAGAGTAAATGTAATAGGAATACCCATAAAATACCAAAGTAGCAAAAAATTACCAATATATGACATCTGTGTTAAAGGAATAAGTTGTGAATTGATAGAAAATCAGATGGAAAATAAGGTAAATGAAGAAGATATTGAAAAAATAGAAAAAGTGGCAACTCATCCAGACATAATAAATATTCTATCAAATGAATTAATTCCTGAGATAAAAGGATATGAAACCATAAAAAAGGCAATATTTTTACAGCAAATAAAGGGAGTTAAAAAAGGAAATAAAAGAGCAGACAGCCATATATTATTAATCACAGACCCAGGAATTGGAAAAAGTGTTATGTTAAGAAAAATTGCGGAGCTCCCTGGGAATGTATATGGTTCTGTAACTACTGCATCGGGTGTAGGTTTAACGGCCGCAGTAGTTAGGGAAAGAACTGAAATAGGAGACGATACATGGGTAATCAAACCAGGATTATTGGTAAAGGCCAATTTAGGAACTGCCTGTATTGATGAGCTAACTGTCAATAGAGACCTTCAAAGTTTTGTTTTAGAAGCAATGGAATCCCAAACAATCCACATCAACAAAGGAGGAATAAACACAAAATTACCTGCGGAATGTGCCATTATTGCAGCATGTAATCCAAGATGGGGAAAATTTGACCCAAATGTATCCATACCTGAACAGATTAACATACCTGCCCCCATGTTGAGTAGGTTTGATATTATATTTCCAATAAAAGATGAAGTAAATAGAACAAAGGATAAAGAAATAGCCCAACACATAATAGGAATACATAAAAAATATTTAGAGGAAGATCAAAATACCAATAAACGAAAAAATAAAGTTGTAATAAATGACATAGAATTAACAGAAGAATTTATTTTAAAATATATAATATATGCCAGGGGAAAACAGCCAATAATATCAAAAGAAGCCGAAGACATGTTGGTAGAATATTATATAGACATGCGAAAAAGCTCCATGCAAATCACGGCACGACAATTGGAGGCCACAATAAGAATAGCCGAAGCACATGCAAAAGCAAAATTAAAGGATGTTGTAGAAAAAGAAGATGCGCAAGAAGCCATAAGAATAATAAACGAAGCCTTAAAAGAAATTGCCTATGACCCAGAAACTGGAATGATTGATGTAGGAAAAATAACTGGACAATCTACAAAGGAAACCGACAAAATGAAAGAAATATATAACATCATTAAAAAAATATCTGAAAAAACTGAAAAAGAATTGGTATTAAGTGAGGACATCATGGAAGAAGCGGAAAAAATAGGGATAAAAGAAGAAACAGAGGTAGAAAATATACTTAAAAAATTAAAAATAAAAGGAGAAATTGACGAACCAAGAAATGGAAAATATAGAATAATATAAATATGAATATAATTAACATATACAATAATATAAAATAAATTTGAGATAGGATTATAAATTTGGGAGCTCTATTAGAGAGATAATATGGATATAATTGATAGTGTAGCAAAAGATTTTTTAACAAATGATATTTGGATAATGCCCACAGATAGAGAAGATATTCTTGAATTGGACGACATCGGAAATATTAAAATAGTGGATACCATACCAATTATAAGAACACTTGCTACTCCATCATTAAAAAAAACATTGAAAAGACTATTATATATTATAAAAGATAAAATGGTGTTATTTGATAGCACAAAAAACAGTGAAATACAAATCAATATTATGAATTATATTAATAAAAAATATTTTGATGCCAAAAATAAAAATTATTATCGTGCAAAAAAAGCATGGTATAGATTTATAGGGGACATATTTAATAATATCGAAAAAAACGAAATTAAAAAGGCACTAACTAAAATAATAGTGCTTTTAAAAGTATTAAATCCTATATTGGTATTTGAAGTTCATAATATATCTAAATGGAATTATCCAATGGGCTTTAAAAGATTTATAGATTATCTCCATACCAACGGAATAAGCATAGTAATAAAATGCCCAGTTGAATCAAAACAGAATTTAAGCACATTATTCGAAAACTCGAAAATAAATGATATAGCAATAGTAAAATATTATGCAAAATTAAAAGGAAGATTTATTTCTACAACTGTGGCAAAATATTTATTAAATATATCCAATGGAAACACTAACATTATAGATATATTATTATTAAAATCAAAGAGGGAATTAAAAACCCTAAGAGATTTAAAAGTGCCATGGTTAAAAATACTCCCGATTATAGTTCCAAGTAAATATCAAAAAATTATAAATATAATTTGCAATATTAAAAAATTTAAAATAAATGATATTGAACAATTATTGGATTTAAAAATACCTACAATATATGCCTATTTAAAAGAATTGGTAGATATGGGTATAATTACCAAAAGAAGAATAAATAATAGGATTGGTAGGCCGTCTAGAACTTTTTTATATAAATTAAGCATAAATAAAGAAATATTATTTGATTACCTTGACAATTTGCCATATAACGACCTATATTTTACTGTTTTTCATAATGCAAATAGTCAAATTTTAACGAGAAATAACACGGAGCTCCGAAAATACTCAAATAGTAGGTTTCGGGTTTTCGGATTAGGTTGATTTTACCCGAATAACAACTATTTTTAATAAATTATTACTAAGTATGTTTTGTGCATAGTTATGACACAACTTAATTTTTACTATTAGGTTTCAAAATCATACAATAAGAAAATACATATATAAACACTTTTCTTAATATGTTTTCGGGTTTTCGAGTGCGATATATATATAGAAAATAAAAATATATGTCCAAAGTTATAAGAAAAAAATTATCACAACTTTTTATTATTATATTATATTATTACTCTTATTATGTATATATAATATATATAATATATATTTTTAATAATATATTGATTAAACTATAATTAAATTGAAATAATTAAATAAAAAACAGATAATTTTTATTAAAAAACAGTGTTAATTGTCCATAGTAAATAATAGATACATGGCCAAAGCTAAACAAAAAAATAAGCCTTTTTAGCCCAATAATTTTTTAGGAATAATTTTAAAACAACATTTCCATATACACTTCCCAACCCCTATACATATATCAGACCCGAAAACCCGAATTACTACTTTTTCAGCTCTTCGTAGTAATTTTTAAGATAGTTTATGTGTCTGCATGCCCTCGACTGGCAAGATGTACACCACCATGCACCTTCATTTGACCTATACACATTAGATATTAGATCTCCTTCACTATCGTAGAAGCTATACTGTTTTCCGCCTACATAATCAACAGATTCTTTTATTTCTAAACCTATTCTATTGACTGGGTAATACTTAGTTCCATATTTCTTTTTCGGTAAAGACCCGAAAAGACCCGAAAAGCTACGGTCAAAAATTTCGGGCGATAATCGCTTTAAAATAGACATTCCTTTAACAGTTATTGAGTATAGTACTTTATGTCCACTTCTACTTCTTTTTACAATATTTAAAGCAGTACATAGTCTTAAAAATTGAGATGGGAGTCCCTTTGATATTTTTAGGTTTTCGGTTATCTGTTTGGGGTAAGTTGTGCCACGAATTAACACAAAATGTAAAATCAATTTTCTAATCGGCGTTGCTATGCTTTGATTTATTATATTTTCCATATTTTCACCTTTATATTTAATTATATGCGTCGTATGATTTGTATTATGGTATATCTCAATCATATGGTATTTTTAAATATATTTTAAGTTTTGATTCATTTTACGATTTTTCTAAGCTAATTTATTATAATATCTCTGATAGTATATAATGTTTATCATTATTATTTATTATCATATATTTGTTATATGCTGTTTTTTTATTATTTTGGAGATAAATATGTGTTATTATTGTTATATATTTGTTATATATTTGTTATATATAATATTATAAAGTGATTCATAGTCTATATTATTTTATTTAATGAATTCACGGGTTATATTTTAGTATATATACTAAAAAGTCAATTCAAAAAAACTTTATTGCCATAGTGATAGTTTATATACTTTTAAAATTTTATTAAAGTTTTTTTTATATCTTTTTTAAGCAATTCTAAGGGAGATAATTTATAAATTATAAATTGATTCACAAGATATTTATAATATTATCTTTGATTCACAATATTTTAAAAATGAACATAATTTTGATAATAATTATACATTTAAAAATTTATTTATTAATATAAATATATATACAACAATTACTTAGAAAAATTAATGGTTTTCGGGTTTTCTATCGTTTAGAAAATAATCAATTAGAAATACCGAAAACTATAAAAATAGGGGGTGTGTAAGATATTATACTTTATTATAGTCAATCGCAGAACACCCTGCATAAATATTCATTATTAAATAAGCAGTATCTGTCGTTTATTTGCAAAAATATTCAATAATATTCAATAATATTCAATAAATATTTTTTAGATGATTTGACCCTCTATGTCATATATTTCATGATTGACTATACTGGTGGTATTATGATAGACCCAATAGAATTTATACAAAATGCTTCTTCAATAACAAAAAAATCTATGAATAAATTGAAGTTAAAAACCAACCCCTTCTCCGAAAAGCCCATACGGGGTAATACTAAGTTTTTTGTAGGTAGGACTACTGAATTAATTGAAATTGCAGATATATTGGGGGCAGCCCAATATGGCAGTATATCAAATGCAGCAATAGTGGGAACAAAAGGTATAGGCAAAAGTTCTTTATTAAATGTAATTTATTATGCTGCAAAAAGACAAAATCACTGGACTGTTGAGTTAGAGGCTTCCCAGGTAACTCCAAGGCAATTTTTAATACATTTGATGTATGGTATTATTAGGGATAATATATTTGCAATGGATGGAACATTATCTACTGATTATATGGAACATTCTCAAAAAATAATTGATATATATCGTAGATTGGAGTCTTTTTCTGATAAAACGCCCGTTCATTATCCGAGGGAGAAAATAGAAAGGGATTTGGATTATTTATTAAATAATGTAAAAGAAGAAGGTAAATTATGTATTATATTAATAGATGAGGCCGACCAATTTGCCAAAAAAAGTTGTTTGGGATTATTGCAATTTTTTCATTCATTTTTATATGATGAAGGAATATTGTCATTTTTTGCAGGTTCTCCAACACTTATGGAAAATTTGACAAAGGTTTCTCCTGCTATGAGGGATAGATTCCCCAAAATTATAAATATGCCACCTTTATCTAAGGAAGAGGCTTATGATTTAATATTAAGGCGGTTAAAAGATGCTCAAACAGTAAAGGCAAATGGTTATGACCCATTCACGGAAAATGCCATTAACACAATTGTTGAAGAATGCGATGGAATTCCCCGAAGAATAATTATGACTTGCTCTGAATCAATATCAATAGGTCTAAAAAAAGGATTAACAGAGATAGACGAAAATATTGTTAAAACAGCTATGAAAAAATTGGGTATTAGTATAGGGCATCAAATATTAAATCATTTAACGCCTGCACAATCGAAAATAATAAAAGCACTGGCTGAATCAGGTGGAAAATCAACTGTCACAGAACTGGCTAAAATACTAAATAATTCTCCTGGAACAATTGGAACACATTTATCGGACATATATGAAATGGGATATATTTACAAAGACCGTTCTGGAAGTAATGTATATTATATATTGTCCAAAGAATTAAAAGATGTTTTGATACCCGAGGAAGAAAATTTATAATGTTTATCTATATATTTTTTTAATTAAATCAATGTTAATGTAATAGTTATATGGTCAATGACATATATAGTTAAATAGGATTATATGTGTAATATGGTGTAAATATATTTTTAATAATTATCGGTGAAATAATGTTTTGTGATGTTCAAGCAACGGAACCTGATGTAAAGGTATCATTAACAAGGGTAGGAATTACAAATTTAAAAAAACTAATTAAAATTACAAGGGAATCAAAAAGACCCATAATATTGCTTCCAACTTTTGAAGTTTTTGTAGATTTACCAAGCTCCCAAAAGGGAATACATATGTCAAGAAGTCCAGAAGTAATTGAAGAAATTATAGAATCTATGGTCGATAATGAAGTATATGGAATTGAAGAACTTTCTGTGGACATTATAAAAAAATTGTTCGAAAAACACGAATATGCGACAAGGGCAGAAGTTTTAATGTATGGAGAATATATGATGGAGGAAGAATCCCCCATCACTAAGCGGAGCTCCCAAGAAATTTGTAAAATTATGTCGAAAGCTCATGGTACAAAGGATGGGAATAACAATATAATAATTAAAAAAATGGTGGGGGCTGAGGTTGTAGGTATCACAGCATGTCCTTGTGCTCAAAATCTTTTAAAAGAAAAAGCCATTAAAAAATTAAAAGAAAAAGGATTTTCTGATGAAGATATTAAAAATATACTGGATTCTGTCTCAATAGCCACCCATAACCAAAGAGGAATTGGAACAATTATGATTGAAGTGCCTGATGGTTATGAAGTGGGCATTTCTAAAATTATAAATATTATTAAAAAATCAATGAGTGGGGAAGTATATGAGCTTTTAAAACGAGTTGATGAAGGATATGTCGTAGAGGAAGCACATAAAAATCCAAAATTTGTTGAAGATTGTGCAAGAGAAATGATAAGAAGAGTTGTTGGAGAGTTTAACTATCTTCCAGATGATACAGAAGTATTGGTAAGACAAGTCAATAAAGAAAGTATCCATAGGCATGATGCTTTCGCAGAGCGGAGCTCCACATTAGGGGAGTTAAGAAATGAATTGAAATAACATACACGAATAAGTAAAATTTTGAGATTTTTTTATCTTTTTATTTTTATGGTTTGTTCGGGAACTCATTATGGATATTTTAAGCATATTTTCATTAATCTTTTGACCTATGATGAACACAATTTTTGAACAAACTATAATATTTCTATTTTTTAAACAATAGTTTTCAGTGATTTTATGAATATATTGGTAGTTGGAGTTAATACTCGACCGATTGCAAATTCCGCGAAAAAATTAGGGCATACAGTTTATTCGGCATCATATTATAATCCAATGGATTTAAATGCAGATGTAAAGGAGTATATTGTAGATGATAATAATCATGGACATTTTTATGACCACTATGACGAAAAAAAACTTTTAAATATGGCGGAAAATATAATTAATAATTACCATATTGACCATGTGGTTATAGCATCAGGAATATTTGAAAATGCAAATTCAAAAACACCAGATTGGGATGTTATAGGCAACACACCAAAAAAAATTAAAACCGTTAGTAATAAATATAATACATCCAAAAAATTGGAAAATTTAGGATATGATATCCCTGCAACATATGTTGCATATAATTCAAAACAAATTGAGAAATATTTATATACTCTAAATTATATAATTATAAAAACCGTTTATGGAAGTGGGGGGACTGGGGTTCATTCTCTAAGTTTGGATAATCTCGATTGCGATGTCCACGATGCAATTGATAATTTAAACTTACAATATCCTGTTGTAGTTCAGGAAAAAATATTTTCAAGTAGTTATAGTGCTTCATTTATTGGTTCAAATTTTCTATGTTTCAATAAACAATTGATTAATAACAATATGTATGTTGGGAATATAACCCCATATAAAATTAACAACATCGATAATGTCAATAAGTGCATTGACTCATTTAAGGATATAATGTCTTCATTTGATTTATCTGGTATGAATGGAATTGATTTTATGGTTAAGGACAATGTTCCAGTTATAATTGAGATAAATCCAAGAATATTGGGGACATTTGAAACAATAGAACTATCTTCAAATAAAAATTTAATGGATTTGATTATTAAATATGGGGGAGTTAATAAAAGGAGCTCCCCTGAATTACCAAGATTAATAAATCCAAATAATCAATATTTGAAAAAAATATTGTTTGCAAAACAAAAAGTAATAAGTTATATCGGAGCCCAAAATAATTCACAAAATCTCAAACATATAAATCAAGTTTTACAATCCCATAAATTTTCCAAAGAAAAATTTGGTGACATTAGAATATGTGATATACCAAAATATGGAGCTATAATAGAGAAAAATGAGCCACTAGCGACAACAATTATTAAAGCATCCGTCATTAACGACACAATAATAAATAATATTTCAAAGATGGTGGTTAATTATGAATATGACAAAAGAAGATGTATACGATATGTTAAATAATCCAATCATCCAACAAGTATTATTGGAGATATTGGGTGACGATATTAATGGATTTAATGTATTAGAAGCCCTCACCGAACTGACAGAAGTTACAGACGATGAAATTTCAAGACAATTGGATTTAAAATTAAACACTGTAAGAAAATTACTTTATAAATTATATGACGCTCGGCTTGTAGATTATAATAGGGAAAAAGATGAAGAAACAAACTGGTATAGCTACACATGGAGGGCAACATTTACAAAATTACCGGGGGTCGTTAAAAAAAGGATGGAACAACTGTTAATCGACCTTAAAGAACAATTGGAGGTTGAAGAAAATACTTTATTTTTTTATTGTCCAAGATGTGAATTCAAATATTCTTTCGACGAAGCAATAGATTATGGATTTAGATGTTCGCAATGCAATGGAGTTTTAAAAGAATACAATAATAAAAATGATATATTAATGATTAAAAATCAAATAAAAATAATTGAGGAAGAATTAGCCCTCAATCCTTTATTTTCTTAATTTTTTGACCTATGTCCCAATTCATTTAGATTTATATGTTGGATGATTATTATGCCTGGAAATAATGATTTTTTTTTAGAATCGGATATTATAGATAAATTAAATATTATTTATAAAATTAATTTCAATAATCCTTGTTTTTATAAAGAATACTATGATAAATACTTGAAATATATATTTTCAAGGTCATTTAAATTTAAATTTATCGAATCTTATGAGTTATTGCATTCATCATGTGATAACAATGTAATTATGCACTGTTTGACGGTATCTTTATATGCCTATGAAATTGCATCGAAAATAAAACAGAAAAATGATATATCTGTTGATTTGGACTTAATTATTTTGGGGGCCCTATTACATGATATAGGTAGAAGTAAAACTCACAGCATATCCCATGGTGTTGAGGGTGCGAAAATATTGAAAAAATACAATTATAATGACAAAATAATTCGAATCGCTGAAACTCATATTGGTGCAGGAATTCCAAAAAATGAAGCAATTGAATTAAACCTTCCGCCAAAGGATTACCTACAAAATACATTGGAGGAACAAATAGTGGCACATGCTGATAACCTTATATCGGGGATAAAGATAGTAAGGATTAATGATGTTATTGATAAATTTAAGAAAAATACAAATGAAAATCATCCGTCAATAAATCGCATTATAAATTTAAATAAAAAAATAAATGATTTAATATTATGAATTTATAGTTATATTTTTTGAAGGACTTCTTCGGAGCTCCGAATCTGTTATGAAAATAAAAATCCCGAACCCATTGAAATACCATAAAACACAACAATCCCGCCAGTCATACATATGGCACAGGTAATAATCATTCTACTTAAATTTAATCCAAATAATGGAATGGAAAATAATAATCCAAAAATACCAGTTCCTAGCTGTATTAATTCGTAGCATTTTGCTATTTGCTCGGGACTCGGAGCAGGCATATTTGGTGACATTGTAGATAATACTGTTAAATATCCTCCAATTAAACCAGCTGTGGCAGGAATAACTCCACATAAAATAACTAAACCAACAACAAGACCATTTGCAGTTGTACTTAATAATTGCTGTTTAATATTCATTAAATCTTCAAGAGTTTTTGCAAGTGTTCTAAGGGTTGAAGCGAGCTCTCCGCCTTGTTTCCTATTTTCTATTATTAACCTACCAATCTGTCTAAATACCATAGAATCTGAATTTTCTGTTATGGTGGTCATAGCATCTTCAAAACTATATTTTTTTTCTATAATTAAATACAATATTTTCATAAATTCTTTGTCTACTCCATTAACTCCTGCATTTATAACTTCTTCAATAGCTTCTGTGACGGAACGACCAGAATCAAGCGATAGCGTCATTACATATAATGCCTTAGGTATATTTTTTTCAAACTTTTCAATTTTTCCTTCATATATAATGGAAGGAATACTTAGGAAAACACCCAGATAAACTAAAAACAATATAAATGTAGTTTTAATATTTAAATGCATAAAATGATTAAATAATAGTGGGATAATAATCGAACCAAAAATGGTTAATCCAATATATAATTTTGCATTGGTTTTAATCCCTGATTTTCTCAATATAAATATATTACGGGATATGGTGTAGCTGTAAATTTGTTTTAAATCCATATTTTCACCAAATAAGAATATGAGTATATGGGGGAGTATGACCAATATATATTACTCTATTTTTATTTTAACAAATATTGCAAACATAATTGTAGATATTGGTCCTATTTTAGTTAAAACTAAATCAATAGTATTATTGATTCCATCAAAACCCCCTCCCCCGGTCAATGCAGATTGAAGCATACCTGAAAATGGTAGTATTAATCCAGTTCCAAATACGAGGTTTCCTAAATTTCCAATTTGAAATTTAGAATTGTCTAATGTAGACATGGTTTCTCTAATAATTTCGCCATATAAATTTTGCAACAATAATTGACCTTTACCTTGATTTGAAGCAGTTATTAATTGAGCATATAATTTTTCCATCAACGAAATGCCTGTCCTATTTTTAGCTCGTTCAAGAGATTCTTTAAAATTATATCCTCCTCTCACAATATCATATATAACATTTTTAAACTCAAAAGATACTATCCCATAATCTGAATTCGAGCCTATATTTTTTATACATTCTTGAAGTGATGCACCAGAGTTTAACATTGAAACCATATGTAACATTGCCATCATTATTTGTAATTTCACTTCTCCTTTAAATAACATTAATTTTATTTTTGGATAAAATATGCCCCCAATTAAAAATAATAAAAATACAACAATACTTTGAGTTATGGCATATATTACATCCCCATCGACTAACTGAATCATCAAAAATAATACGCCAAAACCAAAGGATTTAATAAGGGTTTTTAAAAAATAGCCATTTAAATCACTAACGCCAATATATTGATAATCTCGTTTAGATGGTAAAAATGAAGTTTTATTAACTGTTTCTACTAAGGATTCAGAGGATTTTGATAGAAAACTATCAGAGGGGATTATTTCTTCAATATTTTTTACAATTTTTCCATCCTCGTATGATTCGTAAAATTCCAATTCACCTTCTTCGAATAGTTTTTTTAATACCCTAATCCCTTTAATTGGTGTTGATGTGGCAGATATGCTTTTTCTTTTTTTAAACCCTAATTTATATAATAAATTATTGACAAATATTTTAAGTGTGCTATCTTTTTTAGCTTGTGCCATATTAACCACCAACTATCCAATCTTGCTCATAACTTTTTCCGGATTTTCTTGATAACTCAATATAATTTTTCCAACATTTTTTATGCCGTTAATATTATTATTAATCATATATTTCAATACTTCTTCCCTATCTATCCTATCTTTTATTAATTCGGTTCTGTCAATACCTGCAATTCTACAAACTTCTTCTTCCCACATACATATACCAGTTTTAACAATCTCGTCATTCATACCGTCATATTTAAACAATTCAGTTTTGGTTATGTTCTCTCCTTCTCCCCCTATTTCCATTATACTTAATATCCTTCTAATGGTTTTTCTATTTCTTTTAATTCTTTGCTGGTTTATAATAAAATCCAATGCTCCAACCATAATTTTGGGAACTGACATCGGAGGATTAATTAATCTAGAAATGGCCTCATCGGCACTGTTTGCGTGAAGTGTTCCAGAACAACCGTCATGCCCTGTATTCATTGCAGTTAATAATGATTGGGCCTCTGGGCCCCTAACTTCTCCTACAAATATTCTATCGGGCCTCATTCTTAAAGTGTTTTTAATTAAATCATTCATTGTAACTTCATATCCTTCAATACCTGGTCTTGCAGGTCGGGTTATCATTTTAACAACATGTTTATGTGGAATTTGTAACTCGGGCGTATCTTCAACAGTTATAATTCTATCGGTATACATTGAAAATAGTGAAACGACATTAAGGGTAGTAGTTTTACCTGAACCAGTACCTCCTGCAATCAGCGTATTTGCGGGCTTTGAACCAAAATAACCTTCAACAGCTTGCCATAAAAATGCAGCAAGCTCTATATTAAATGTCCCAAACTTTATTAAATCTACAATAGTTAACGGGTCTTCTGAGAATTTACGTATTGTCAGGGTAACTCCATTTAATGTTACATCTGGTGTTGTAGCATTTACCCTACTACCATCCGGTAAAAAAGCATCTAACATTGGAGTTCTTGAATCAATGGTTCTATTTGCCAGCATAGCAATGCCTTCAACAACCCTCATTAATTCATTATTATCTAATTTCATATGGGTTTCACACATATCATATTTTCTATGTGCAACAAATGTAGGGGCACTATTTCCATTTACCATTAATTCCTCTAAATTACTATCATGCAATGGTATTTCTATCAATCCAAGTTTTCCCAATGATAAATAATAATATTTGGATAGTGATTCAATTTCCTCTTTTTTCAATATTATATTATATCTTTCACAAAATTCGCTTAAATATTCCCTTAGATTTTTTATATCTTCGAAAATTTTACTACTAAGTTCGTTTTTTAGATTATCTAATATTTCTATTGAGAATTTATCCCATATTTTATCTAATGAGTCCATTTCGGGCACGGCATAATATATGACGCCATTAATTTTTTCAAGAACTATATCAAATGGAGCTCCATCAACAGTTACTTCATAACTATCAATAATTTCCTTTTCCCCATAAGATTCATCGCCCATATATTTTGCAGTTGAATCTGTTTTGCCTATTGAATTTTGAGCTGTATTTTTTTGCAGGGAAGTTATTTTATTTTTAGTATCTTTGGGAGCTCCTACTTTACTTACTTTACTTTTATTTAATGTTCTGGATGTTGGTTTTTTTGATTTATCAAATAGTCCCATATTATCACTACCATATGAATTATTGTATATATGGGTTTATAATGTTACATCAATATCTAAATGTTCGGTTAATTCTTTATATCTGTTCCTTATGGTGACTTCGGTAACCCCTGCAACATCTGCGACTTCTCTTTGGGTCTTTCTTGTTCCATGTAAAACACTTGCAATATATATGGCAGCAGCTGCAACCCCTGTTGGTCCCCTCCCACTGGTTAATCCTTTATCGCCTGCTTTTTGAAGTATGGATATGGCTTTTGATTCAACTTCCCCTGGTAATTTTAGTTCGGATGCAAATCTTGGCACATAATCAATTGGGCTTGTTGGGGCCAACCTTATTTTTAATTCTCGGGATATAAATCTGTATGTCCTACCTATTTCTTTCCTATCTACTCTGGACATTTCTGCAATTTCGTCCAGCGTTCTTGGGACTTTACATCTTCTACATGCTGCATATAATGCAGCCGCAGCTACTCCTTCAATACTCCTTCCCCTAATTAGTCCTTTTTCCACAGCTCCCCGGTATAAAACCGCAGCATTTTCCCTAACATTTCTAGGTAATCCTAATTTTGAAGCAATTCTATCTAATTCCGACAATGCAAATGCTAAATTTCGTTCCGACGCATCTGATACCCTAATTCTTCTTTGCCATTTCCTTAATCTATATAATTGTGCCCTTTTATCGGCCGAAATGTCCTTCCCGTAGCTATCTTTATTTCTCCAATCTATCACTGTGGATAATCCTTTATCATGGATTGTGTATGTCATTGGAGCTCCTACCCTACTTCTCTTAACCCTTTGTTCGTGGTCAAATGCTCTCCATTCTGGACCAACATCAAATAAATTGTCCTGTAAAACACATCCACAATCTTCGCATACGATTTCTGCCTTTTCATAATCTTTAATTATGTTTTTACTATCGCACATAGGGCATACTAGCTCTTCGTCTTTTTCGACAATGACACTTTTAGATGCATGCAATTCACTTAATAATTGTTTTCTTTCTTCAATATTTTTCTTTTTTGATATTAGTTTAATATCCATAATAACACCAAGAAGCCAAATATATGGGGCATAGTGAATAAATTATAACATTGAATTTACCCAATAATTTCCAAGGGAAATTATCGGATAGAAGCGAAGCTTCTATACCCAAATCAGAGATTTGTGAATTCCCGAGGAATATGGTAAAATTAACTATATTATTTTTTCCCAAATCTTTTTCCACTATCTCTTTTATTTCTTCTTTTTTTATCTTCATTTGAAATATATGCCTCCTGCGATTTAAGGGCACTTTCTGCTGTTGAATCGTTTAGCGGGATTATTTTTACATAGGGCTTATTCGCAGGTCCAAAAATATCGTAAATTTTACCTATTTTTTTTTTACCATCTTTAAAAAAAACGAATGAATTTATTTGTGGTTGGACAGATGTTATCCCGATAAGTTTTCCTTTTGGAGTTCTATGTAATAATTTTACTTTTTTTAAAATAATTACACCCATGATAATATATTTAATTATATATATAGAATAATTAATTTATTGATATGTAACATTGAAATTTATTGTTAATAAATATTCAATAGATATTCATAGTATATAAATGTTTCGAAAAACATATATAGGTATTTTTCTTTTTTCAAAAATATGGTTTAGATTGTAGTATATGGGAGCTCCCTGCAATAATAAACTATTGTAAATAAAATACTGTAAATATATATTATTAAATATGAGTTAATTTAACTTATTTTTTCTGACCTTTTGAACAATATATATTAATATATGGGGAACAGTTATTGAAGATTAACAGATAGTCAATCTTTGGTCTTTTTCAATAAACCGTCTCAAAATCGCAAAGCGATTTTTACGATCGTATAAATTTTTCAGAGAAAAATTTAGAGATCATATTAAAGCTAAAATCTTTATCATGTCGCCAACAAATGAAGAAATTTATAATAAGTTAGGACAGATAAAGGACATTTATTGAAGATTAACTATATATGATAACCATATATACATATTATGCCATAATAGAAATTTTTAAAATTAATATTTATAGGGGATACAATGGATGCCATAGAGGTATTTGAAAATTCAATAAAAGCATATAAATTAACCACAAAAAATTTTGGAAACAATATTGATTTAAAGAGAGCTCTGTTTTTAGGGTGGTATTGTAATTTAACAGACCCATGCAAATTTTGTTTTATGTCCTCTCAAAAATCAAAAATAAAGAATCCATCAATTGCAAGAAGAAGACCTGAGTCAATGTTGGCAGAAGCCATAATTATGAAAAGAATTGGCTGGAAATTAGAATTTATTTCTGGGGGTTATGATTATAATACAAATGAATTAAATGATATAATTGAAATGATAGCCCATATTCAAAAATCAAAGCAGTATATTAATGTAGGTATTGTAGATTTTGAAAATTTAAATTTGGATACAATTGAAGGCGTAGTTGGGGCAATTGAAACCGTTAATCCTAACCTGCATAATGAATTATGTCCTCAAAAACCAATTGAACCCACAAAAGAAATGCTTTTAAAGGCAAAAGATTATAATTTAAAAACAGGAATAACCATAATATTGGGGCTCGGGGAAAAGGAGGAAGACATTGAAGAACTATTAAATTTAATTGAAGAACTAAATTTAGATAGGATTACATTTTATTCCCTTAATCCACAAAAAAACACAATATTTGAGGGAGCTCCCTCAATTACCACCATTGAATATATGAACTGGGTATCCTCTGTTCGTTTGAACTTTCCAAAACTTGAAATAATTACTGGAACTTGGGTGGATAAATTAACAAACATTGGACCATTGGTTATGAGTGGGGCAAATACTATTACAAAGTTTCCATTATTTAGTATGTATGGAAAAAAAGAAGGTATCACCGTCGAAAATGAGATAAAATCAACTGGAAGAGAATTAATTAGTTCCTTTTCTGATATTGAAGCACTACAAGGAAAAAAGAAACTAAATACGCCACAATATATTGATGAAAATATTAATATAAGTGATAAAAACCTTGAAATATTGTCTGCTCTTGAAAACGATATAAATAAAAAAGTGGACATGTATGTGTCAAAAACATTAAAAAGAATTAATAAAAATTAATAAATTAAGTAAATTATATGGTTTAATTATAATAGTAATAAAAAATAGATAATAAACAAAATAGTTATTATATATTATCCCATTGTATATTATATATAGATATAAAATATAGAAGCTATTGTAGCTGTTGATATTATGAAACACAGACATTTAAAAGATGAAGAATTAAAAATAATTAAAACTCAATTAAATAATTATATTGATGTATCTCTTTTTGATTTCGATAAGTTGTATATAATGGAAGATGAAAAAATCGAAGTAATATATGCCACAAAAGAAGTAATAGAGAATGCCCATAAATTTACAAATATTCATTTTATTGGAATATCCTTTGGCTCATTTGAATTAAAACAAACCGGAAAATATAAATTTACAATGTCATTAGAGGGCATGTCTATTATTGCCGACAATATCTCTAAAAATTATATTGTAGTCAATGATAAAAGTGAAACCTTATTTTTATATGGTCGAGATATATTTAAATCCTCAATTATTGAGATGAATGGGGCCGGAAGAGTTGCCGTATTGAATGAACAAAGGGAGCTCCTTGGAATGGGAAATTATGCCGGCGGAGATATTGTTAAAACTGTGGTTGATAAAGGATGGTATTTGAGAAAAGGGGGCTAAATAAATAATAAAAATAAAATAAATAATTATATATAGTCAATCTTCGGACAATTTCACTAAACCCATATATTAAAATGCAAAATCACCATAAAATTAGCAAAAATAAAACAATATTATAATGCGTTGGGACGGATTAGGGACAGTTTTTGAAGATTAACTATACTCATATAATATAGCAAGTTGCAAGGTTATAAAATGAATCTACCCAAATCAAAGATTTGTAAATTTTCTGACGAAAATAAAATAAACTCAAAAGAATTAATTGATAAAATATTAATAGATATATACAATAATTTAGATGAATATTCAAAGGATTTAATAAGGGCATATAATTTTGATGTGGAATTTAAGAATCTATACCTTGTAGATTGCGAAACAGGTAAAAAGAAAATATTAAAAGATTTAATAGATTGTGAATATATTGAATCATTTGAAGCACTTCCAAGAAAATATAAAATAAAAAAAGTGGATATGAAACAATATAATGAATATATTTTAACAATCCATTTGAACTCACGAAAATCAGACCATTATTCATTTGAAAAATATAATTATGAAGTCATACCCCCAGCCGTTATATTAACTAATGAACATAGGGACAGAATACAACAATGGAGCTCCCTGACTGATGAAGAATTAGATGGAGTATTATTTGAATTTGATAAATTACTCGGAAATATATTAACGGAACTTACTGGCGATAAAAATAAAGACGATATTGTAATATTTATGGATGTATTTATGGAATTGGAAAAAATTGTCAATGTTGTTGATGATTCTAATGATATATTGATGATATGGATACATCCACTATTTGTTTATTCTGATAGGGACATACTTAAAGGATTAATTGCATATGAATTATCGAAATACGACAAAAAATGGCTTGAAAAACATTATAAATATATTTTAAAATATTGCAAAGAATACAATCTATTAACAGGTAAAAATTTAGAAATTTTAAAGAGAATTAGGGAAATAGCCATAAAAAGAAAGGATAACAACACAATAAACATAATCAATGAGTTAGAATTTATCTAATTAATTAATTTTTTTTATTTATTATTAATCTTATATTGGTATTTATTATTTATTAATTATTTTAACATTTCAGGTAATATATTATGAAATTAAGGCAAACTAATGGCGATTTCATTGTAAATGAGATATTGGACAATGAATTTATAAAAGAAAATCCATCGGGCAATTATAGTTTATATATTTTAAAAAAATCAAATATTGAAAATTTAAAGGCATTAAATTATATCTCTAAAAATTGCAATATTCCGATAAATGATATAGGATACTGCGGTTTAAAAGATAAATATGCTATAACAACACAATATATTTCAATACCTACAAAATACGATAAAATTGAATTAAATGAGAAAAATTTAACATTAAAATATTTAAAAACAATAAATAGTCCCTTAAAAATTGGTAGTTTAATGGGAAATTCTTTTAAAATTACAGTTAGGGCAATTGATAAAAACGATTTTTCAAATATTTCTAAAAATTTACAGAATTTGGAGCAAGGAGCTCCTAACTATTTTGATGACCAAAGATTTGGAAGTGTATTTCATAATCAATTTATAGCAAAATATTATTTAAAAGGAGAATATGAAAAAGCATTAAAAATAATACTTACAGAATATACAAGAAGTGAAAATAAACGAATAAAGGACTTAAAAAGAAACATAAAAAAGAACTGGAATAAATGGGACAATATAATAGAATATATTAAAAATAATAAAATAAACAGTAAAATGTTTGTCAACATTATAAAATATTTAAATAATCCAGAACGAAATAACAACTATAAAGAAGCTTTTAAATATGTTGATAATCGATTAAAAAAGCTTTTTGTATTATCCTATCAAAGTTATTTATGGAATGAATGTATAAAGGAGCTCCTAAAAACTAAACTACCAAAGGAACAAAGAAAATATGTAGATTATAGCTGTGGAACATTCTTATATTATTCAAAAATAGATAATGAATTATTTAATACCTTAAAAAAAGATAAATTCCCAACCATCGCCCCCGATATAGATTATAATAATCATAAAGACGAATACTATAACATAATATTAAAAATATTAAGAAAAGAACGAGCCTCTTTAAAAGATTTTAATAATTTAATGGAATTAAATAAACTGTCTTATGTGGAACGGGATATATTAAATATTCCAAAAAATATTAAATATGGGGATTTTGAGCCCGATGAGTTTAACAAAGGAAAATATAAAATAACAATAGAATTTGAATTAAATAAAGGTAGTTATGCCACCATAATCATAAAAAGAATATTTAATATTCAATAATATATATCAAAAATATATTTATTCCATTTTTCCCATAAATCTGTAGTATTTTTATTTATTTCAAAGAATCCCATTATCATATAATAATTTCCTATTTTTCTAACATAACAATAACTTGTTGTTGTATTTCCGTAATTAGTCGTATATGTGTATTTAATGTAATCTCCATATTTAAATTGCATATTTGTTTTTTGGACTGAAATATATTCTGGATTATCCAAATCAGGTTTATAATTTCTTATATCGAAATTTATGGCAACATTATTCAATTTATATTGTTTTATTTTTCCCTCTTGACTTCCTTTTGTTAAGTCAATGGTATTGAAATAATTTAAGTCGGGCATAAATAAACTATTTAATGGTATTTTTTTGGAATAATCAATATTATAATTTATTGTATTTGTATTATTATTTGTAGGAGTGGTATTTTCTACATCCCGTGTATTTGTGGTATTTTCTTCTTTTGGTGTTATATAATAATATTCGCCGTTATTTGTTATACTATTATTATAGTTTTTATCTGTTGTTGGTGTATTATTTATCGGGTTGTTGTTTATGTCAGTTTGGGAGCTCCCAAATTTATCATATAATATATATGCTCCCATCATTGTAATAATAATTAAAAGAAGTGGGATAATTATATTGTTAGTATTTTTATCCATCATAGCACCGATTAACCGCCAATTATGTAATTATAAATTTTATTTAAATCTTCATTTATGCCGTATTTTTTAAAATGTCGTAATATATTACCTATATCTCTTTTTAAATAAAATTCTATATCTTGGCTAAATTCTCCAGGTATTTTATCGAATTTTTGACCTTCTTCATTTATATTTAGTGCCTGTGGGAAGTCGATTATAATAAAATCTCCATCTTCCTTAATTAATATGTTAAATTCGCTTAAATCACAATGAACATAATTTAATTTATACATTTTTTTTATTTCTTCAATTATGTCCCAAAATAATTTATAAATATCAACATCTAATTTTTTTAAATCAACCTTTTTTAATTCCGCTCCGTCTATTTTTCCCATAATTATGGCATGTCTATTTTGTTCGATAGGTTCTGGGACTTTTACAATTGGAAATAATTCATTTAATACTTCAAATTCCTTTTGAGCCGTTAATCTTGAAGCATAAAGCCAACTAATATGTCTTTTTTCTGCCAAATAACTTCTATATCTTTTCCCCATTGAAAAGCAAGTTCTTCCTATATTGTGGAATTTTAGCACTGCTTCTCTTTTATTTGTGAGTATTACATTATATACATCCCCTTCTTTTCCAACACCTAATTTTCCACCTATTGCAGATAGGAGCTCCTTTTTAATAAATGTGTTCAATGCCAAGGCATCATATCCCCAGTGGGATAGTCGGTATCCATAGGAGCTCCTATTGATTAATTTATGTTTATCCAATATTCTCAATCGATATAGTGCCTCTTTTTTATTTGTTTTGGTTTTTTTAATTATTTCAAATAATGGCACCCATTCATAATGTTTCATGGATATTTCTATGATTTTTAAAGTTCTCCATTCATTATCATTTAATTCCATAATTGTGTTAATTATTCTGTCTATATTTGCACCCTTTGTATTTTTTATGTTTTTTATATATTTTTTATTATTATTTTATTTTAAGTTTTATGTTTTTTATATATTGTTTTTATTGTTATATTTTTATATGGTTGTTAATATACACATAATAAATATGCAGTGTAATATTATATTATTTTTGGTGATTAAATTGAATACCAAACCAATAAAGGAACTTATAAAAAAACTAGAATTATTCTACAAACAGGCACCAACTAATTCGGATTTACTATTAAATAATATAATTAATACAAAGTCCGAAAGCTCGAAAATATATATATATGGTATTGGGCGAAGTGGTTTTGTTGGAAAGGCATTTGCTATGAGATTGATGCACTTGGGATTTAAATCCCATTTTATCGGTGAAGCAACATGTCCAGCAGTATCCAACAACGATTTATTAATCGTAGTGTCAGGAAGTGGGGAAACATATTCAATTGTTAATTTATTAAATAAAATAAATAAAATAAATAATAAATTGGAGTTAAAAGGCAAAAATAAAATAAAAATAATATCCATAACACACAATAATAATTGCACTTTAAAAGAATTATCGGATTTCATTGTAAATTTAGCTATTGACGAAAGTGATAAAACGGAAAATAAATGTTTTCCCATGGGGACCCTATTTGAAGAAATTGCCTTTATTTATTTGGATACCATAATATACAATTTAATGGAAAAATTAAATATCTCTGAAGAAGATATGAAAAAAAGACATTGTAATTTTTTATAGGAAAACCTATTTTATAGAATAAAATCAATAAAAATAAAATACTAAATAATATATAATTATAATTAATTTAAAAATATAAAAGATATAATATAAATAAAATTATTAATAAAAAGGTGATTTTATGAAATTTGGATGGATAATGGCAAATGATGAGGATTGGGAAGAAAGAAAAGAAACAGTAAAAGATTCCCTTGAAAGTTCAATACCTGCTGTGATGGTTTATGAAGAAGATATTGAAAAAGTTAAAGAATTAGGAAATATTAAAACAATATCTAAAAATCCAAATTCTGACATCGTAGTAATCGATAAAGGCGACGATTTAACTATTTTATTTGATGCAAAAAAAGAAGGAAAGGAAACTGGCGTATTTATCTCTATCGAATGTAAAGAGGATGAGGAATACGCATCAGAGGTAAGTAGATACGATTATGTGGATTACATAATATTAGAGGGAAAAGATTGGAATATTATCCCATTGGAAAATTTAATTGCTGATTTATTTGATGAAAATATAAAAATAGTTTCATTGGCAAAAGATATAAATGATGCAAGAACAGCTTATGAAATACTTGAAAGGGGAGTTGATGGAGTTCTTTATGTCCCAAAAGATATAAATGATGTAAAAGACTTTGCAACATTAATTGAAAAAATGAATTCTGAAAAGTTGGATTTAGATTGTGCTACAATTACGAAAGTTGAGGCTATTGGAAGTGGGGATAGAGTTTGTATAGATACATGCTCAATGATGGAAATGGGAGAAGGTATGCTCATAGGCTCATATTCTAGGGCTTTATTTTTGGTGCATGCTGAAACTGTGGAAAATCCTTATGTTGCCACACGACCATTTAGAGTAAATGCAGGTCCTGTTCATGCCTATGTATTATGCACTGGAAACAAAACAAGATATTTAAGTGAATTAAAAGCTGGCGATGGGATATTGATTGTAGATAAAGATGGAATGACAAGAGAGGGAATTGTAGGCAGAGTAAAAATAGAAAAAAGACCTTTGATGTTAATTGAAGCTGAATATGTGGGGGGGGAAATTGTAAGAACCATAGTACAAAATGCTGAAACAATCAGATTGGTTAATGAAAATGGAGCTCCTATATCTGTGGTAGATTTGAAGGTGGGCGATAAAGTAAAATTAAAAATAGATACTAATGCTAGACATTTTGGAATGGCTATACAAGAAACAATAATTGAAAAATAAATATTTAGTGTATGAGGAACAAAAATGTTTGGAAAAGTTGAAGAAAAATTAAATAATGTATTAAAAACAGAGGGAGCT
Organism: Methanococcus aeolicus Nankai-3; assembly: GCF_000017185.1. Taxonomy (NCBI): domain Archaea; kingdom Methanobacteriati; phylum Methanobacteriota; class Methanococci; order Methanococcales; family Methanococcaceae; genus Methanococcus; species Methanococcus aeolicus. The sequence goes on from NC_009635.1 coordinate 1,222,571, forward strand.
CTCTATTTTATACTCATAGACCCAGACGAAAAAAACTGTTTAGAAATAGCGGAAAAGGTAAAAGATTATGCAGACGCCATAATACTCGGAGGTAGCATAGGCATCACAAATTTGGACGAAACTACAAAGCAAATCAAAGAAATTATTGGGGATATTCCTATTATATTATTTCCCGGAAATGTAGATGGTTTAACCCCTTATGCTGATGCAGTGTTTTTTATGAGTTTTATGAATTCAAATAATACTTATTGGACTACAACGGCACCAACATTAGGGGCAATTACTGTAAAAAAATATAACTTAGAACCTATCTCAATGGCTTATTTAGGTATTGAACCTATAAAAAGAACAGCCGTTGGATTTGTTGGCGAAGTAAATGAGATACCACAGCGAAAACCTGAAATAGCAGGAATGTATTGTCTATCAGCTAAATACTTTGGTATGAGGTGGGCATATTTGGAGGCAGGAAGTGGTGCGGAGCTCCCCGTTAGTAATGAAATTATAGGCATATCAAAAAAGTTGAGCGGAATAAATATTATTGTGGGCGGAGGGATAAGAACACCTGAAACAGCATATCAAAAGGTTTTAAGTGGTGCTGATGCCATAGTCACAGGAACACTTATTGAAGATAATCCCGATGCAGTAAAAGAAATGAGAAATGCCATTAAAAAAGCAGGAATAGATAAATTATAGTTAATCTTCAATAACCGTCCCTTATCCGCCCTAATATATTAAATAAAATCTCTTCGAGATTTTTTCGTGTTCCTTAATTCGATAGGATGGTGTAGTTTAATTTAGAGTATATTTAATGAAATTGTCCGAAGATTGACTATATATAAATAAAAAAATATTCTTTTATCTTCTTTTAAATAACTTTTATTTTTCCGTTGTCCCATTCGATATATTGACTACCATTTTTGGACATATCGATTATTGGAATCCTTGCAGGAGTAGGGTGAATTCCCATTCTTTTCTGGAAATCCGTCTGTTCTTGAAATGTTCCACTGTTTATTAATGTTGTTCCTTTATACGCCCCATATCCGTTAATGTGAATATGTCCAGTATGGAATATATCTGGTTCATTATGAATTACTAAATAATCTTCTTTTTCTGGGGCTATTGGACATCTTCCCCCATAAGTTGGGCATAAATGTCTTCTTTTTAATAATTCTTTCATAATTGAGGTGGGGTCTTGATAACTTGCCGAAGATATTTGTCCTATCACATCGTCAAAGCTTCTACCATGATATAATAAAAAATCCAAACCATGTATATTTACAAATCCAGGATTGCTAACAAAATGCACATTATTTAATCCATCAAATAAATCTAAAATTCTTTTAGGAAATATTGGCTGTGGTTCGGCTGGTCTAAGGGCATCGTGGTTTCCCGGGGAGATTATAACATCAATATGTTCTGGAATTTGCTCAATATATGTTGCCACTTCTTTATATTGGGATATAATATCCACATCATATAAATCATATTCTTGACCTGGGTATATCCCTACACCATCCACTAAATCTCCTGCAATTGAAATATATTTTAATCTGCTTACTATTTTTTCTTCCAATCCGTTTTTTGTATCTCCATTTAATAGCTCTATGAATTTTTTAAATGAGTCCTCTAAAAACTCGTAGCTCCCTATATGAACATCGGATAAAAATGCAGTGTATATTTTTTCGTCTATACTTTTCGGAGGTTTTGGGGTGATATCTGGTCTTATGCAATTATTGGGAAACATCACGCCCCCATCTTGGGATATTGCCCCTTCAAATCCTATGACTTCGTCTAACAATATATCGTCGGGGAGCTCCCCTTTTTCAATTTTATCCTTCATAATAATTACGGAAAATATGGCCTCATCATCTTCAATTACTACCCTTTTGTGTCCTTTTTTAGTGGTATTCATATCCGTAACAATTCCAACTACAAAAACATCTTTTTCGTTTTTCATTCTTTGAATTTTACTTAATGGATATGCCTTTTTATTTATCTTTCTTTCAATCATGGCTTTAATTTTTGAATATCTATCATTAAAATACCCAATAAAATCGTTAAGACTTCCTTCGCAGGTGGATTTTCCAGAAATATCCCATTTATCATATATATGTATTTGAGAATCAATATCCTTTGCAACATAGTTTATTTTATTAAATACACTATTTTTGATTGATTTTATTTTATTTATTCTGTGGATTCTTTCTTTTTCTAATTTTAATAATCTTTCATCCAATGTATTTTTGGGGGTTTCTAATTTTTGTATTTCTTCTTTTTGTTCGATATCTGTTGGGGCGGTATTGTGTGTATTGGTTGCAATATTAGTTGCAATATTGGTATTATCTTCTTTATTTTCCGTTTCTACTGTATCATTGTATGGATTATAATTATAATCCATTTCATCTAAAATTTCCCCTATAAATTCATCTTCAACATTTTCTTCTGCTTTTAATTCATTATTTTTTATTTTTGAGGCATCAACATTTTCTTCTGTAATATATGTATTATTGTAAAAATCGCTTTGCGATTTTGGGAGCTCCTCATTTGAAATATAGCAGGATATAAAATCAAAATCTTTATAATTATTAATTATTTCGTCAAGAGGATGGTTTAAAAATAAATCTAAAAAATGGTTATTTAATAATATTAATTTATTATTTATAGTTTTAAATTTTTTGATATTATTGAGTAAATGGGTTAATTCATTATCTTTTAATTTTTTAATTCTATTGTATGTTTTGGGCCCCAATAATATTTCAATATTTAAAAATTCATTGATTATATCCATTATTTCACTTTTATTTTTTATATTTTATTTTTCTGTTCAATATCCTTATTATTTTTATCGTTATTTTCTTTATTTTCTTTATTTTCTTTATTTTTTTGATATTCTTTTATTTTATGGCATAAATAATCCAATGGATGTATTACATTTTTAAGATTGCAAATTTCATCTGGTTTGCAGTAATATCCTAATCCTTTTCCCCCGTCATCTCTCCAATTTTTACAATATTCGCAATGTGTGATATGATTGGCTACACGATAGCCTATATTATGACTTATGTAGTATTTAGTTTTACCTTCGTCAAAGTCTCCTACTGTATTATACATTGCCACAATTTCATTTAAAAATCGTTCAATTTCATCTTCCGAAGCAATATCTAGTGCCCTTACATTTGCAATGCCTCCGTCCATAATTGGTCGTAGATTTTGGTCAAATTTTGCCACAAACCAGTAAGTCACAAAGCTCCTCCTAGCGTAGTGGGAGGGAGAACCGCCACTTAAAATATCGTCAAGTATTCCCCTAATGCAGGGGGGATGCCATTCTTTTAATATATTTCCTTCAAAATTGGATATTTTGATGCCTTCAACTCCTTCAAATTTAATATTTTCATCAAGAAATTTAAATAATTCTTTAATATTTTCATTATTTAATATTTCTTCTGGGAGCTCCACTTTTTTAATTTTTTCAATCATTTCTTTAAGTTTTAATCTGGTGAGCTCTATGGCATAAATTCTTTTAATTTTTGTTAAATTAACCTGTCCTTGCTCCAAATTTACTCTTTCTAAGTGTAAATCATTATTTCGAGATGTTGAAGCAACTTCGATAAATTCCCAAATTGATATTTCATCTGGTAATTTGTCCTTTATTTTATTGTATTTTTTGTCAGAATATTTTTTTATATATAAATTGTGGTATTTTGTATTTGATATTATTATTAAGGCTAAATAATTAATTAGTGTTTCTTTTGCAATTATATCAATTCCTATCTGTTCCCTTATTTTTAAATCATTATAATATGTATCATATCCTTCAATATCAAATATATGGCCGAATAATGCCTTTATTAATTTCAAATTATCTTTGTTGGTAATTTCCTCAAAAAAATCAAAATCTTTTATTTTATGTAAATTTTCCCAGAACATAAAGTTTAACACCAAATTAACTAAAAATTATTATTATAATATTATATATTTGTTAATTATATATGTATGTTATATTATGTATTTATGTTATTTTATATTATTATAATAATTTAGGTGAATGAATTATGCAAAAAAATAATGAAAATATATTGAGGAGAGGGAGATTGGGGAGCTCCACAAAAAAGGAAGTTATGAATTATATGACTAGTTTAAGTTTTGATAAAGAAATATTTGAAAGTGATATATTTTGCGACATAGCCCATACAAAAATGCTAATGGAACAAAATATTATTTTGGAAGAGGATGGAATTAAAATAATAAATGAATTAAAAAAAATATATAATAATGGAATGGATTGTTTAAATCTTGACCCATCTCTTGACGATATACATATGGTAATAGAAAGTGAATTAATAAAAAACCTCGGAGAAGATGTTGCTGGAAGAATGCACACAGGAAGAAGTAGAAATGATGAAGTGGCAACAGATTTAAGAATGGCATTAAGGGATAAAATACTAACAATATTAAAATTATTAATAAATATGCAAAAAAATATATTAAATCTTGCAAAAGAGCATAAAGAAACACTAACTATTGGATATACTCATTTACAACATGCTCAACCAATAACATTTGGACATCATCTTTTAAGTTATGCTTCTCCGATGGAGCGGGATATATTGAGATTAATAGACACCTATAAGCGAGTAAATATCTGTCCTCTTGGAAGTGGGGCATTTGCTACAACTGGATTTAATATTAATAGAAATGCCACAAAAGAATTATTGGGCTTTGATAGTGTTATTGAGAATTCTATGGACGGAGTGGCATCAAGGGATTTTATATTGGAAACTATGGCAAATTTATCAATATTGGGAACAAATCTCTCAAAAATTTGTGAGGAAATGGTGCTTTTCTCCTCCTGTGAATTTGGGACTATTGATTTGGCTAATGAATATACTTCAACATCATCAATAATGCCACAGAAAAAGAATCCTGATGTTGCAGAAATTGCAAGGGCAAAATTATCTACATTAAATGGAAACCTTGTAACTGTGCTTACAATATTAAAGGCACTTCCAAATACATATAACCGGGATTTACAGGAAATAAGTCCCCATTTGTGGGATAGTGTATATACCACAATTGACACTCTAAAAATAATAGATGGAATGATTTCAACAATAAAAGTAAATGCCGATAGAATGAAGGAATTAACGGAGAAAAATTATTCCACAGCAACAGAATTGGCTGATACACTTGTGAGGGAATGCAATATTCCATTTAGGACGGCACATGGTATTGTGGGGGAAGTTGTAAGGCTATCAATTGAAAATAATAAAAATATGAATGAAGTAATTAGGGATGTTTTGGATAAATTTAATTTGAAACTTGATGATTCAAAAATAGAAAAAGCATTAAATCCTATGGAAAATGTAAAAATGAGAAAAGTTATTGGGGGTCCAGCTCCTGAGGAAGTAGAAAGAGCCATAAATTCATATTATAGTAGAATAGAAAATTACGAAAAAGAAGTAAATGATAAAATTGAAAAGATTGAAATTATTAAAAATAATTTATTGAATTTATAAATATTTATAAATTATTTTTTATTATCTGTTTTATAGTATGCCATACCACAAGGAGCTCCGAACATACATAATAATTATAAATTATTATTTTTTGAATTAATAATTGCGTTAATGACATATTCGTCAGATATTCTTTTAGCATCTTTTGAGCAAAAATCAATTCTAAGAGTTTTACTTGCTCCAGGCATTCCTCCTGCGGTGATGGTTATTATTCCATAATTTTCAAGCATTTTTAAAGCAATGTTTATATATTCTTCATCGGATAAATTTGTAATAATAAATCCAGTTGGGGTTTTTTCATATTTCAATCCTGCATTTACCAAAGAGGATAAATCTATGTTTTTTGCTCTTTTTAAGGCGTCCTTTAAATTATCTAATTTAAAATTTTTTAAAGCATTTATCATAGCACATAATATTGGGGCCTGAGCTTCTAAACCATATTTAAGTCCTTCGGAATATATTTTATCAATTAATTCTTTTTTACCACTTAATAATCCTGCCCTTGGACCATTCATTAATTTGTCCGTGCTTGAAACCGCCAAATCAGCACCAATTTTTAGAGCTGGTGGCTGGTTATAAAGCAATCTTAATCTTGCACCAGATGCATCATCTACAAATACAATGCTGTTTTTTTCTTTACAATATTGTATTATTTCTTTTAAATCATCTAAATTTATCATTTTATGGTCCATTGTAGCTCCAGTGATAATAGTTAGGGTTTCACCGTCTATTTTATTTAACATTTCCTGTAAATTATCGCTTTCAAAATAATTCATATCAAATATGTCGCAACTTCGCGGGATAGATGGATGGGACGGTAATTTTGGAACAAAATGCACCACTGTTTTAATATCCTTGGATAATGCACAAATCGTGGAGAATATGGCTGAAGAAGTTCTATTAAAACCAACGGCTTTATGGATAGATGGGCTCCCTCCGAAATGACTTATTCCAACGGCATTTAATTGCTCTGAGAATATTGCTGGACCTACATATGTTTCAAGGAGCTCCATGTCTGAATCAGATATTTCGAATCCTCCCGATAATCCAGTTAAATCATATATCTCCTTTCTTCCCTTTTCATTTATTATTTTTCTTATTATTTTTCTTGTTTTGTTTATCCTTTTTAATTCTGACATATTTTGCACCAAATTATAGTGAATCAACAATAAATGTCCTTAATTGGTCAAAGATATCCAATTACATTGACCGTTATTTCATATATCTAGTCATACTTATCGACATATGGCAGGCAATATAATGCCAAGTGTCCGTTGATTTACTATCTGCTGTATAAATTTTTATGGTCCTGGGATTTATTGCATGGAGCTCCGCACACACCATAATAAAAAAATAAAATAAAAAATATGGTAAATCGATAATTAAATGTTATTAGGTGCTCCAATGATTAAGAAGATAAGCTCTATATATTGGAGTGTGTTTGGAAAGATTATATTATATATTGTGGTTTTTATTACTATGAAAAGTCCTCGAATTATTATGTCTCTAAATTAACGCAACAGTCCGTCGATTTACTATAATATATTAACCTGCTCCGCAAGTTTCTATATCTACATCAATATCTGTTATTTTTTCATCATCTAACATTTTTTCTATTTCTTCTTCATTTATTTCAGATTTGGCATATTTTTTATGTTCTATTATTTCCAACATTTTTGGGTTATACATTAAATCATTGTCCAATATGACCCATATTTTACCATTTTCTTCTTTAATATCTTTCACGGTGCCCTTGGTTCCTGTATTTATATACCTAACATAGGAATTTACATGGAGCTCCTTATTGTTTATGTCAGTTGGCATATTATCACCTAACAAATATTGTATAAATGTAATATCCAACTTAATATATAATTATAATATACATTGTTCCTAACCTAAAAACAATACAATACACAAACCACCAGCATATTATGCAAATGTGATAGCTTGAAGATAAGAAATAGTTCAAGTTTGATGTAAGCCCATAACCAAGTGATACTTGATAACGACCGAGTCAATTCCAAAATATATTGACCAACTCCTAAGAGTGGTTGTAAGGTTGTTTTACAGCCTTACAATTAATTCCGGTTGATCCCGCCGGAGGCTACTGCTATTGGGATTCGACTAAGCCATGCGAGTCTATGGACTTCGGTCCATGGCGGACGGCTCAGTAACACGTGGCTAACCTACCCTCAGGTGGGGCATAACCTCGGGAAACTGAGGATAATACCCCATAGGAAAAGAGGTTTGGAATAATCCTTTTCTGAAAGGATATCCGCCTGAGGATGGGGCTGCGTCCGATTAGGTAGTTGGTGGGGTAATGGCCCACCAAGCCTACGATCGGTACGGGCCTTGAGAGAGGGAGCCCGGAGATGGGGACTGAGACACGGCCCCAGGCCCTACGGGGCGCAGCAGGCGCGAAACCTCCACAATGCACGAAAGTGCGATGGGGGAATCCCAAGTGCCTATGCACAGCATAGGCTTTTCCCAAGTCTAAACAACTTGGGGAATAAGGGCTGGGCAAGTCCGGTGCCAGCAGCCGCGGTAACACCGGCGGCCCGAGTGGTAGCCACTCTTATTGGGCCTAAAGCGTCCGTAGCCTGTTCAGTAAGTCTCTGTTTAAATCCTACGGCTTAACCGTAGGGCTGGCAGAGATACTGCTGGACTTGGGACCGGGAGAGGAAGAGGGTACTTCGGGGGTAGCGGTGAAATGCGTTGATCCCTGAGGGACCACCTATGGCGAAGGCACTCTTCTGGAACGGGTCCGACGGTGAGGGACGAAAGCCAGGGGAGCGAACCGGATTAGATACCCGGGTAGTCCTGGCCGTAAACTTTGCGAACTAGGTGTCATCTGGACCTCGGGTCCAGGTGGTGCCGAAGGGAAGCCATTAAGTTCGCCGCCTGGGGAGTACGGTCGCAAGACTGAAACTTAAAGGAATTGGCGGGGGAGCACCACAACGGGTGGAGCCTGCGGTTTAATTGGATTCAACGCCGGGCATCTCACCAGGAGCGACAGCATGATGAAGGTCAGGTTGACGACCTTACCCGAAGCGCTGAGAGGTGGTGCATGGCCATCGTCAGCTCGTACCGCGAGGCGTCCTGTTAAGTCAGGTAACGAGCGAGACCCGTGCCCTATGTTGCTACTTTCTTCTCCGGAGGAAAGGCACTCATAGGGGACCGCTGGTGTTAAACCAGAGGAAGGAGCGGGCAACGATAGGTCCGCATGCCCCGAATCTCCTGGGCTACACGCGGGCTACAATGGTTAGGACAATGGGAAGCAACCCTGAGAAGGGAAGCAAATCTCTTAAACCTAATCGTAGTTCGGATCGTGGGCTGTAACTCGCCCACGTGAAGCTGGAATCCGTAGTAATCGCAGTTCATAATACTGCGGTGAATGTGTCCCTGCTCCTTGCACACACCGCCCGTCACACCACCCGAGTTGGGTTGAGGTGAGGCCCTAGCCTTTGGCTAAGGTCGAACCTGGGCTCAGCAAGGGGGGTGAAGTCGTAACAAGGTAGCCGTAGGGGAACCTGCGGCTGGATCACCTCCTAAGAAAAAAAGGTCGTTATCAAGCACTAAATGGTTATGGGCTAACTACGGAGTTATAATCCACAGGGTTATAACTTGAAACTGGATTGCAATATAGCAAATATTGCAAGTTGAAGGTTACGCATAGGTTTCTGTATCTGGTGATATCCAGATATTCCACATATCTATTACCCTATCTGGGGGATGGCTTGGCTTGGAACGCCTATGAAGGACGTGGTAAGCTGCGATAAGCTCATGCGAGGCGCATACAGCCGTAGAACATGAGATTTCCGAATGGGACTTCCTGCTCTTTTGAGCGATTCGTAAGAATCGGGAACGCGGGGGATTGAAGCATCTTAGTACCCGCAGGAAGAGAAATCAAACGAGATTCCGTTAGTAGAGGCGATTGAACACGGAACAGGGCAAACTGAATCCCGCAAGGGAGATGTGGTGTTATAGGAAATCTCTTACGACTTAGGAAAGGATGCCGAAGTTGTCTGGAAAGGCACATCATAGAGGGTGATAATCCCGTAGGTATAACTGACCTGAGTTTGAGATTTTCCTGAGTACCGTGCGTTGGATATCGCGCGGGAATTTGGGAGGCATCGACTTCCAACCCTAAATACGTTCCAAGACCGATAGTGCACTAGTACCGTGAGGGAAAGCTGAAAAGCACCCTTAACCGGGTGTGAAAAGTGCCTGAAACCAGATAGGTATCGTATGGCATGGCTCCAAAGGCAACTATTCCGAAGGAATCCATTGTAAAATGGTAGTACGAGGAATAGAGTCCAGAGTTGTGTCGTCCGTTTCGAAAAACGGGCCGGGGAGTATATTGTTGTGGCGAGCCTAAGACCTTTATGGTCGGAGGCGTAGGGAAACCAACAAGTCCGCAAGCTTTTGCTGAGGGACGGGGTCTTAAGGGCCCGGAGTCACAGCGATATGACCCGAAACCGGGCGATCTAGGCCAGGGCAAGGTGAAGTCCCTCATCAGAGGGATGGAGGCCTGCAGAGGTGCTGCCGTTCGAAGCGCTCTTCTGACCTTGGTCTAGGGGTGAAAGGCCAATCGAGCCCGGAGATAGCTGGTTCCCCCCGAAGTAACCCTAAGGTTAGCCGGAGGTTAGGTAGATGGCAGGGTAGAGCACTGATAGAGGGGTTAGGGGACGAAAGTCCTCGCCTTTCTGTCAAACTCCGAACCTGTTATCGCTGCAGCCTCTGAGAAAGGGCATACGGGTAAGCTGTATGTCCGAGACGGGAATAGCCGCGACTCAGGTTAAGGTCCCTAAGTACTGATTAAGTGTGAACACGAAGGGCGTCCTTGGCCTAAGACAGCAGGGAGGTTGGCTTAGAAGCAGCCATCCTTAAAAGAGTGCGTAACAGCTCACCTGTCGAGGTCAGGGGCCCCGAAAATGGACGGGGCTAAATCAGTTACCGAGACCTGAGGGCACCGAAAGGTGATCCGGTAGGGGGGCGTTCTGTAAGGGCAGAAGTTTGGCTGTGAAGTCAAATGGACCTTGTAGAAATGAAGATCCCGGTAGTAGTAACAGCACAAGTGGAGTGAGAATCTCCACCGCCGAAGGGGCAAGGGTTTCACAGCAATGTTCGTCAGCTGTGAGTAAGCCGGTCCTAACTTCCGAGGTAACTCCTTTGGAAGGAAAGGGAGACAGGTTAATATTCCTGTGCCATCTAAATACACGCGGCAACGCAAGGTTAGTTTCTGACGCTTCAGGGTATGCTAACTACTCTTGTCTGGGTAGTCAAATGTATAAGTCTGGGGAGAGTTGTAATAACGAGAACCAGATGAAAGCATGATGATCCATCCTTTAGGATGGTTTGGCAGATCTCTGGAGCCCGTGAAAAGGGAACTATCATGGATTTTAGATGACCGTACCCAGAACCGACACTGGTGCCCCTAGGTGAGTATCCTAAGGCGTATCGGATGAATCTAGTCGAGGGAAGTCGGCAAAATGGCTCCGTAACTTCGGGAGAAGGAGTGCCAGTGACCTTGTCAAGGGGTCGCTGGTCGCAGTGACCAGGGAGGTCCGACTGTTCAATACAAACACAGGTCTTAGCTAGTCTGAAAAGATGTGTACTAAGGCCGACGCCTGCCCAGTGCTGGTACGTGAACCCCGGGTTCAACCGGGCGAAGCGCCAGTAAACGGCGGGGGTAACTATAACCCTCTTAAGGTAGCGAAATTCCTTGTCGGGTAAGTTCCGACCTGCATGAATGGCGTAACGAGACCTCCACTGTCCCCGACTAGAATCCGGTGAACCTACCATTCCGGTGCAAAGGCCGGAGACTTCCAGTGGGAAGCGAAGACCCCGTGGAGCTTTACTGCAGCCTGTCGTTGGGGCATGATTGTGGGTGTACAGTGTAGGTGGGAGCCATCGAAACCTTCTCGCTAGGGAAGGTGGAGGCGTCCATGGGACACCACCCTCCTATGATCATGTCCCTTACCCAAGTATGGGGACACCGGTAGGTGGGCAGTTTGGCTGGGGCGGTACCCTCCTAAAAATGCATCAGGAGGGCCCAAAGGTTGGCTCAAGCGGGTCAGGACTCCGCTGTTGAGTGTAAGGGCAAAAGCCAGCCTGACTTAGTTGTCCACAATACGCAACTAAGAGACGAAAGTCGGGCCTAACGAACCCCTGTGCCTCACCGATGGAGGCCAGGGATGACAGAAAAGCTACCCCGGGGATAACAGAGTTGTCGCGGGCAAGAGCCCATATCGACCCCGCGGCTTGCTACCTCGATGTCGGTTTTTCCCATCCTGGATCTGCAGCAGGATCCAAGGGTGGGGCTGTTCGCCCATTAAAGGGGATCATGAGCTGGGTTTAGACCGTCGTGAGACAGGTTGGTTGCTATCTGCTGGAAGTGTTGGCTGTCTGAGGGAAAGGTGGTTCTAGTACGAGAGGAACGAGCCGCCGGTGCCTCTAGTTTATCGGTTGTCCGACAGGGCATTGCCGAGCCGCCACGCACCAAGGGATAAGAGCTGAAAGCATCTAAGCTCGAAGTCCATCCTGAAAACAGACAGCCGTCCTTCTAGGAGGCGAGGGGTCCCATAGAAGATGGGTTTGATAGGCTAGGAATGTAAGCATCAAGGTTTTCCGAGATGTTTAGTTCGCTAGTACTAACCCCCCAAGAGATATTGGAATATCTGGACACTTAAAGATACAGGAACCTATGTTTGTGTTGAAATAACTTTTTTTTATACTCATTATAATCGATATATATTAATATATAAATATATTCGGAGTCCCCATATTTTTTCAAAATTTTTCTAAAAAAAATAAAAAAAGAAAAATAAAATAAGTATATAGTTTATTTTTTACCGCTCTCTCGAGTGATTATTATTTGTTCAGCCTTTATAACTGCATTTTTTAATACTATTTTAATATCTTTTGGAAGTCCTCCAAATCCAGCAGGCATGGTCATTGTAGGTACTGTAATGGTGCCCTCTTCCTCGCCTTCTGTATCTCCCATATATTCCTCTTCTTCTGTATGGGTTTCTACTACTTCTATATCCTCTGCATCCATATCCAAACCTATATTTTCAGCAACTGGGTGATTGTTCTTTTTCAAGAAATCAATTAATTCCTCAATACTGGATACATCTTCTTCTGTTGCAATTTTTGGAATCATTTCCTCAGGTATTCCATCAATTACCTTATTTTTTAATTCTGAAGGTAGCCATACAACTCTTTCCCAGCCACCATCGGCCTTAAAGAATTTTGAAGATTTCATATAGGATACAGAGATGCCGCAGAATCCTTCAACCTGGTTTCCGCCACTACATTGTCCAGCAAGTGCTGAAAATGGAACTCCCATTGGTGTTTCCCCTTTAAAACTTCTATCTACTATACCAAATCCATCAACTTCTGGGATATAAAATGTAATTGCCTCAAAACAACCGCAAGAGGTAGATGGTCTATCCAATACACTATGTAATGTTATTGATTCAATTGCCCCTTGGGATTTATCTTGGACAACTTCATTTACTGAATCATATATTCCTTTTTCTTCATCCAAACATTCTCCTTTTTCAATTGCAAATATTGGTCCATCTGGGTCAATTTTTGCCGCAGCTCTTGCATCGAGGTAATTAATACCACCACATAATGCAGGTTTATCGGGTGTAATTATACAAACATGGGAAGGTGCAAAGCTTTGACACATAATACATCCATAAAATACATCTACATCTTCCTCATGGAGATTTTTGGTTTTTTCATCTCTAAATTTATATATCTCTTTTACTTTTTCTAATTCTTCTTTCACTATGTCAGCATCAGTTATTAATTTAACATCTATATTTTCTATGAATGGAAACTCTGATTTATATATATCTTGTATTATTTTTCCGATATGGATTAAATTTAATCCCTTTTCGGCGGATTCTTTATTAATTCTAATCCATACGCTATCTCTCTGGTTTAGGTGCATAACTCCTTCAATATAATTAAATATCTCATGAACTCTTCTTTCCAATACGCCCTCCAAATCATCTTCTAATGTTTTCCCGCTTACATTTATTATTACAGCAAATGGTGTTTTTGTACCGGCTTCCATCTCTCCGATATCCTTTCCAATAATCTCAATTTTATCGGATGCATCATCCACTACTTTAACAAGTTCAAACCCATACTGTTTAGGTCCTGCTAATTCAACAAACATGTCAGGCCCCCTTACTCTTTCTCCTTCATTCATCGGACCTACCGAAACAGGTATATTTACATCTTCTATTGACATTTCTTCCACCTTAATATTTTTCATTTTAAGGGCATTTTCAATAATATTATCTATATCTGAGCTCCCCAATGCACCTTCAATTTCTGGTACAGGATTATTGGTAATTACTGGAATGCCCGCTTTTATACAACCTGCACCTGCGGCAAGTGTTATATCATCAACTTCACCTAATGCTATAACAATGGCAGGAACTCTGTTTGCAATATATTCGATAACTTCTTCTGTTTTTCCTCCTTCAACGCCCCCGTATATCAATGGAGCTCTAATGGCTAAATTTGCAGCATGTATTGCTGAGGTTATGCTATCTCCAACAGGAACTAGAAGTTTATCAAGACCCAATTCAATATTGGCATCTTCCATTTCTTTTACAATATCTCCAATGAATAATCCTAATATATTTCGTTTTCTAATTTCGTTAATAAGGGATTTTAATTTTTCTTCATCTCCTACTTTACCTATCACAACAAGTATTGCTGGTATTTTTCCATTAACAAGTGGAACCCCTAAATCTCTTAAAATTTTATCCGGGATAAATCCAGTATATGGGGCCTCATATGGTGTTTCATTATCCATATATTTTAGGGCTTCAAGAGCTTCCGCACAAATTAATGTTTTAACACCGGCATCAAGGGCATCATCTAGCGTAGCATCAGCATTATCTTCAATTTCAAGAGAATTAATTAACTCTTTTAACTGACCAATATTTTCTATTTTTTTACCTAATATTCCATATATTGTAGGCAAATAATAATTTGTTTCAAGAAATCCAATTTTTTTACTATCTTCATCTTTGTTATTTTTTAATGTATCAACGGTTAGATTTAATACAGTTTTTCCGCCTGCGATTATGTTTTTAATAACCATTTTTTACCTCTTTATAACATCATAATATATACAATATGTCATTATTAATCGTTATAATATGTATTAAAATTATCAACAAATATATATATATAATTAGTTATGAATAAATAAAAAATAGTATTATTATGTAATAATAAATGAAAATATCGATTAAATATCCTCTCTCCATTCATCAGATATTATTTTCATTAGTTTTTTTCTTCTTTCTTCTTTTATTGAATCGATACATTCATCGCATACTAGTTTTAAAGCCTTATCTTTACAGGCTTCAAGACATGCAGGAGTTATTCTATCAGTATCTAAGCAAAGTGAACATTTATGGGCATATAATTTATCAATGAATATTGAACCAACAGGACAGACAATTTCACACATGCCACAACCAATACATCTTTCTTTTTTTACAAGTGGTATCCCATCTTTTAAATAAATGGCATCTACGGGACAAATATTATAGCAAGGTGCATTTTCACACTGCATACAAAATACAGGAACATTATTTGCTTTTTTTATCCTACTTATCCCATGAATTTCTTTACATTTATTGACACAATCATCACAGTTTGTGCATTTTGATGGGTCAAGAACTATTAATTTTGGATTCATAATTTCACCAGATTCAATGAATTATTTGGTATTATATATTATTATTTATAAATAATAATATATGTATCGTAATATTAATAACATTGGTAATTATTCTTTATATAGCATAATCAATCGTTTAATAGACTCTTTATGCTCATTTTCTTCCATATTGGGAAATGAATAATGTGCATTTGGATTATAATATCTATCCAATGTTAATGTCGTGGCATTGGAGAAATGCTTTAAATGAGTAATGCTTTGGGCCAAATAATAATATGTAATGTTTGAAAATATAACTAGGTCATTTCCCTGCTCTATTACTTTTTTCATGGCAAGTAGTAAATTCATATCTTTTGGTGTGTGTATTGTTTCAATATTTAAATCCAATAAGTTGTTATTATATTCTTCCTTAGAACCAATTATTAATATCGGGTTTTTACTTCTTTTAATCATGCTTAATGCTAATTTTGTGCTTACAATCTCTGCATGGTTTAGATTTGTTCCAGCTGTTGGCTGATATGGTGTAGTCTTTCCTATCATAATTTCACCAAATGATATTAAGTAAATAAAAAATAAAATAATAATATAAAATAAAGATAAAATTAATTTAATATAATAAGGTAGGTTCTTTTGGTAGTTCTTCTCTAGGTTTCCATCCTTTTTCTTTTAGATATTCTAATACTTTATTTTTCATCATAAGTGGGATATCCTTTTCAGTTCTAACGAATTTTTCTAAATCTGGAGGCATACAACCGAGGTATTTCTCATAAACGCTTATATAATGATATAACTTCATACTCCTACCTTTTGCTCCATCATTTGGTCGCATGCACAATTTAGGAATTGCACACATGCACTCGGCTAAGTTTTCCGCGGGGGTTATTAGGTGTTCTGGCGTAGGGTCTATTTTTATAATTTTGTTTGCCTTTTTGTCAAATACCTCAAAATCATTTCCATCACTTAAATACATTCTTCTGTATTTAGTTGAATGTGGCCCAACTATTACGGGAATTCCCCATCTATTCACTCCTGTTGCAATTGCGGCGGCTTTTTGAGACATTGCTCCCCATGCTAAACCAACAGCTCCAACTTTATTTAATATATAGTCGGCAACTTCCTCGTAGTTTCCTCTTAATGGGAGTTTTGCAAACACATTTGCCACTTTAATACAAGCTCCTGTAATATGGCAATTACTTAAACAACTTCCTACATTTACCAATCCTCCAGATTTAAATTCACCAGGGTATTTCTCATAAAGTGTTTTACCGTCTTTATCTTTCCACATTCCGACGGACATGGCAGCACAACCAGATATAAGCACAATATATTTCCTTTCTAAAAATTCTTTTACAATAAGGGCAATTTCCTCATCTCCATTGGGGTAATTGGAACATCCCACTAATGCTACAATTCCAGGGATATCTCCAAATACAATAGGAGCTCCCACATTTCTTATTTCAATATCTTGAATAGGGCCTCTTCCAGCTCTCATATTATAGTGTAAATCGTCACAGAAGTGGTCTCCTATTTTTGTTGTCATGGAAACGATGGGAATATTTCTTTCACATATTTCCTCACATCTTCCACATCCATAACATACCTCATATAATTTCCTAAATTCAGTATAATCTTCATTTTTTGCCCCTATCATTGAGTCCATAACTTTAAATGAATTTGGACAGGACCTATCACACCATCCACATTCAGTACATTCTTCGGCAAGTTTTCGGAGCTCCGTCAATGAATTTGGCAAACATTTATTGTATCTATTTTTATCATTATTGTCTTTATTTTTTCTTTCCTTTGATACAATTTTTGCCAATTCAACGGCTACTTTACCTACTTTTACTTCATCAAGAATTAAGGCACTTCTATTTCTTAATATATAATTTATCATTTCATCTTCGCTTAAATGAGATATATCCTCTAATCCTAAACACATTTTTTCATTTGTGGCTATTAAAACAGCACCCGTTTTTAGAGTTTCTTCAAGAATATCTGTTCTTATACATTGTTCATCAATTACAACAACATCTCCGATTCCTCCTCTGATATACATTAACTGTCTTGAAAGAGGGCCTATAACTTTTGATTTTGTGGTATATCTACTAATATCTATGGCAGAACAGCAAATTCCTGCTATTTCTATTTCATCCTCTATCCCCTGTTCCTCCATATAATCAATCATGGCTACACCTGGAACCATATTATGTCCAATACATAATATGTTGGGTTTGTTTGGGTCTACACATTTCATACCTAATTCAACCAATGGAGCATCAATGTCTCCTTTTGGTAGATTAAATCCAACAATTTGGGCAAGGTCTCCTGCTTCTCTGGCTAAATCATCAATCATACCAGCATGGAATGATTTACTTTCAAAATCAATATGGCTACCTTCCTGTCCAGTATGTGTGGAAGATAATAAATGGGAAATTTGTTCCTCACAATATTCCAATACTTTCTCCAAATCTCCAAGTGTCTTCGGTTTCATGCCCATAATGGTCCTAATTATTGGGGCTTCTACTTCTATAAAATTGCCTAAATCAATAGGATAATCTTTTCCAAGCCTTTCTATTAGCGTATGTATCATATGCCTACTGTGCCCAGCGTGGCACGATGTTCCAATACAGCAAGCTATTAATACTATTCTGGCCTGTTGGGATTTTATATTTAATCCACAAGCACCTTTTTTACCATGGGATAAATCACATTTTCCGAATGTACATAGACAACACATATCACAAATTGGCATGTAAAATGGAGGATATCTTTTTAATAATTTGAAATCCCAGTTTCTAAGTGTTGGAATTTTTGGCTTAGGGGATGGCCCCATCTTTTCACTCCAATCATCATCGTGATTGTCGGTCGTGGAATTGCCGCCTATTACAATATTGCCTGAAAATTTCAGGTTTTTAGATTTTACCAGTGGCGATAAAACTTTTTTTAGGTCTCCTTCTATATTCATAATTTCACCATATATTATGAAAGTATAATTTTTAAAAATCACTGCGTTTGATTTAGGAATATATAAACATACACTACAAAAATAGGCATTTATACTAATATGGCGTATTCAAGAGTTCTATTCGATGATAAATCCTAAATTAATATTTCATTCATATGTAATACCTGTAATCAATCAATTTTAATCTTTTATGGCCTACCATGAACAAACTTGAACACACCATAGATAAAATAAATATAATTATCATTATTAATCATTATAGACTTTATTATCTATTATATTTATATATATACTTTATTATTACAATATTTAAAAATAGTATTACCATTTATGGGATAAAATATATTTGGAGAATAGCAAGAGGTTTTTTACAATCATACGCCCCATATCATTTATATTTTTGAACCTACTTTAACCAATTAAATAATAAAAAAACATATAATTATATTCCTGGGAGCTCCATTATTATATATATTCTACCGTTGAATATAGAAAATAAAACAAGGCAATATAGTCAATCTTCAAAAACTGTCCCTAATCCGTCCCATACCATACACACAATTTATAATATTTTTTGCCAATTATACTGATTTTGCATATTAATAAGAGTGTTTATTGAAATTGTCCGAAGATTGACTATGGTATAAAAAACAATATATATTAAAAATTATATTTATATAGTAAGAATACGAAATATTCATAAGGCAAATATTGATGGCGAATATAATTAAATAAATACATAGGCGAAAAAATTTACAAAATCAAAGATTTTGAATTTTTTTCCCACATAACAAAGAGAGTGAAACTATGAAAGTATATTATGAAGAAGATGCAAATTATGATGCAGTAAAAGATAAAACAATAGCTGTAATAGGATACGGAAGTCAAGGAATGGCTCAGTCATGCAATATGAAAGATAGCGGATTAAATGTAATTGTTGGATTAAGACCAAATGGAGCATCATGGGAAAAGGCAAAAGCAGACGGACATACAGTAATGAGTGTAGAGGAAGCAGCAGAAAAAGCTGATATTATACATATACTCATACCCGACGAAGTTCAAAAAGATGTTTATAACAACCAAATAAAACAACATTTAACAGAAGGAAAAACACTTTCATTCTCCCACGGATACAATGTTCATTTTAAATATATCGACCCCATAAAAGGAGTAAATGTAATTATGGTGGCTCCAAAATCCCCCGGGGCAATGGTAAGAAGAACATACACAGAAGGATTTGGTGTTCCAGGATTAGTTTGTGTAGAAAGAGATGAAACAGGAGATGCATTAGACATAGCACTTGGAATGGCTAAGGCAGAAGGATTAACAAAAGCAGGAGTAATTAAAACAACATTCAAAGAAGAAACAGAAACAGACCTTTTCGGAGAACAAGCTGTTTTATGTGGTGGAGTTACAGAACTTATAAAAGCAGGATTTGATACCCTTGTTGAAGCTGGATACTCACCAGAGATGGCATATTTTGAAACATGCAATGAGTTAAAATTAATCGTAGATTTAATATACCAAAAAGGATTGGCTGGAATGTGGAATGATGTATCTAACACAGCAGAATACGGAGGATTTGTTACAAGAGAAAGAGTAATAAATGAAGAATCCAGAAAAGCGATGAGAGAAATATTAAAAGAAATCCAAAATGGTAAATTTGCAAGAGATTGGGCATTAGAAAATGTAAGTGGAATACCACATTTAAATGCTATGAGAAGATTAGAAGATGAGTCCTTGTTGGAGACAACAGGTAAAAAATTAAGAAAAATGTGTGGATTACAAAAAGATTAATTTAATATTAATTATTATATGGTCAATCTTCGGACAATTTCATTACTGTACCACAATAAGCAAAATCTTCATATTACTAAATAAAGAAATTTTATTTACAAAATCTTCGATTTTGTACAAAATCCTAAAAGGATTTTGTTTAATTGGGATGGAGAAGGGACAGTTCTTGAAGATTAACTCTAATTTTACATTTTTATATTTATCTTATTTTTATTATACGATTTATATATATAATTATTATATTATTTTCAAAATTTAAACATATTTTGTGATAAAATGGATTTATTCATTGTTTTAATATTGCTTCTGTTGGGGGCCCTAGTAGGTTTTATATCTGGGTTGCTGGGTTTAGGTGGTGGATTTATAACTGTTCCAGCATTGATTTATCTTCTGGATTATCTCGGAGCTCCGCCAAATCAGTCTATAAAAATAGCCATAGGAACAAGTTTATTTGTTATTTTTTTAAATAGTATTGCAGGAATATATAAACAATCCAAGCATAACAATGTAATTTGGAAAAATTCATTATTATTGGGCTTATTTGGGATAATTGGTTCAATCATAGGACTTAAAATTTCAATGAATTTAAATGGGGAGCTCCATAAATTTATTTTTGGATTACTTTTAATATTGCTATCTTTAAATATTGGACGAGAGTTATATTTAGATTATAAAAAAGAGCATAAAGAAACAAAAGTGGCAAATAAAATTAATAAACTAAATAAAAATAATAACCATAAAAATATGGGAATTATGGGGCTTTTAGCAGGTATTTTTTCCTCAATATTCGGAATTGGTGGCGGCATATTGGTAGTTCCATTTTTACACCATTTTTTAAAATGCCCTATAACAAAATCAATAGGGACTTCAACAGGAATGATATCTATAATCTCATTTTTTGGATTAATTGGTTATATATTAATGCCTATTAATTTGGGTACAATATACAACTCAGTTTTAAATCAATTATATTTGGTGGGCAATGTTTCTCTTTACATAGGTTTAATAATGGTTATTTCTGGGAGTATATTTTCCCATTTGGGCGCTAAATTTTCAAATATTGCAGATACAAGAACATTAAATATTATATTTTCAATTATTTTATTAATTGTTGGAATTAAAATGGTAATTTAAAATAATAAATTATTAATAAAAAATTAACCTATAATTAATATTATAAATATTATAATTAAATAAAAAAGGTAGAATTATGAAGACAATATTGGGAAAATTGCATTTAAGATGGTGTATGGATTGTAATATGCCTGTTCTTGATAAAAAATGTGGAATATGTGGAAAAAACACAACGGAGGTAAAAATAACTCCACCAGCCGACCCGAGACCAGCATTTGACGAAGATATAACCATGATAAGTAAAATATTAAAAAATCAATTTGGAATAACATTAAATAACAACGGACAAAGCAATATATTCAAAAATAAAATAGTTTTAATAAATAAAATCCCTGGAACTGACTATATGAAAGAGATAATGTTGGATGGGATATTATTTGGGATTATAAAATATAACGAGGAAAAAAACACATGGGTAATAATGCCATCTGTTGATGGGGCTCGTAGAATAATCAATGAAAATGCCAATAAAAAATTAATTGTAATAAATAGAGAAGTAATACCATTTGTATTAAAAAAACATGCTTCTATATTAAGACCGGGAGTAATATGGGCATCAGAAGATATTGAAGTTGAAGATGATGTAATAATATTGGTTGAAAATGATAATAACAAAAACAACGACGATTTTAAAGATATTGATGTTTTAGGTGTTGGAAGAAGTAGAATGAGCTACCATGAAATAGTCAATTCAGAAAAAGGAATGGTAGCAAAAGTTAGAAAATCCGAAAACCCGAAACCTGCAAATATATTGAAAGAAACAGGAGCTCCCAGCGAAAACATTGAAAAAATGATTGAAGCTAATAAGGAACCAATGGCTAAATTTATTAATAATTCCGTAGGTTTTATGAGGAACACCATAAAAGAGCGAACAAATAAACCGCCAGTTGTGGCATATTCGGGCGGAAAAGATAGTCTTGCCGTGTTATTATTGGCATTTGAGGCATTTAACAATGAAAATATAAACTTTGATGTAATATTTTCGGATACAGAATTGGAACTCCCTGAAACTTTAAAAAATATACAGGATATTGAGGAAACATACGGCATAAACATAATAACGGCAAAATCTACGGAATTTTGGAAGAAATTGGAAGAAATGGGCCCTCCTGGTAGAGATAATAGGTGGTGCAGTGAAGTATGTAAAATGAAGCCACTTGAAAAAATAATAAATGAAAAATATGAAAAAGGTTGTTTAACTTTTGTAGGGCTTAGGAAATATGAATCAATGAATCGTTCAAAAAAGCCGAGAATTTGGAGAAGTCCTCACATTAAAAAACAAATGTTATCAGCACCAATATTAAATTGGACGGCTATGCATGTTTGGATATATTTGTTTATGAAAGGAGCTCCCTACAATAAATTATATGAGCAATGTTTTGATAGGGTAGGATGTTATATGTGTCCAGCTATGGAATTGGGGGAAATGGAGCTAATTAGAAATATTTATCCTGACTATTGGAAAAAATGGGATAATTTTTTAGAAAAATATGCAGAAACTCACAATTTGGATGATAATTGGATTAAAAGCGGTTGGAGATGGTCATATAAACAAGAAAATAACAAAAATAATATTCAGGATAAAAGTATGGGAACTTATGAATAATATAAATACAAATATAATATTATATAATAAATAATTATAAAATATAATATAAATATTTTATGCGCCAATAGATAATAAAGAACATAATTAAAAATCAATAAAATCAATAAATGAATATTTATTATTGATTAACTAGAAAATCGGTGATAATATCTACTAAAAATCTAGATTTTTAGATTATTATCACCTAAAAATAAAAAAATCGGTGATAATATGCCTAAAATGGTACTACTTCCAAAATTGACAATGGCTCTTGGGGGATATATAAGGGAGACTACAATGCCCTATACTGAAGACGAAGCAAAACCATTTCCGCATAGGAATGTCATTGTAGGAAATCCTAGCAATGAACCCATAAAAATAGATGTTCCTGCCTATGATGATGGATGGGTTGAAAGACATAAAAATCTTGGTTTAATCGTTGTTCCAGTTAGTGAAGATGATGATTTTGTCGGAATGTATAAAATGGTTTTAGAAAAAGTTAAAAGAAGTGAATAACCAACCATAAATAATCTAAATGATTGGGTGTAATTATGGCAATAAAGGGAGTGTTATTTGATTTAGATGACACATTATACAATTCTTCAAGTTTTGCGGATAGGGCAAGAAAGGAGGCCGTGAGAATGATGGTAGATGCGGGACTAGATACTACGGAAGAAAATGCTCGAAAAGTTCTCCAAAAAATAATATCTCAAAAAGGTTCAAATTATTCGGGCCATTTCAATGACCTTGTAAAAACAATCACTGGAACTTATGATCCTAAATTAATAGTAACTGGTATAATTACATACCATAATATTAAATTTGCACTATTAAGACCATATCCAAATACAATAAAGACATTGGTGGAGTTAAAAAAGATGGGGTTAAAATTGGGAGTAATGACTGATGGAATAACTTTAAAACAATGGGAAAAACTTATAAGGCTTGGAATAGTTGATTTCTTTGATGTGGTAATTACTTCGGAAGAATTTGGATTGGGGAAACCAAATACAGAATTTTATGAATATGCAATTAAAAAAATGGATTTAAATCCTGATGAGATTGTATTCGTTGGGGATAGAGTGGATAGAGATATAATTCCAGCTAAAAAGGTAGGTATGGACGCAATTAGGTTGTTGGAAGGCAAATATAAAAATGCAGAGGACACCGTAAGTCAATATAAAATAAAGGATATATATGAAGCTGTGGATATTATAAAAAATTTAGTATCTTCAAATGAACCGTGAAAATATGTTAAAAAAAATAATAAATGGAATTGATGCCATAAGAGGTTTAATGGCATTTATGACCAAAATACCCATGGGAAATTTTAAAAGTGGTTTTAAAGAGATGTCTCATCATTATACATTTATTATTTTTATTGGTCTTTTTATTGGATTAATTGGAGCTCCATGTTCATATCCATTTTATTATTTTGATATAGGAGGCATTATTGTTGGAGTTGTGGTTCTTTTTGTTATGTTGTATATTCAAGGATTTCATCATGTAGATGGTTTGGGGGACTATGGGGACGCCTGGATGGTAATGGGAGCTCCCGAAAAAAAATTAATAGTAATGAGAGATAAATATATGGGAGTTGGAGCTTTTGCATTTATATTTTTTGTGGAGCTCCTATCTATATCCGCAATATCCGCAATATATTTAAATTCTACATTTTTACAATTTGTAAAATTAATAATTTTGGCAGAAGGCTGTTCCCGATTAGGTAGCTTATGCTGTGCAAGTTTGGGAGCTCCTTCAAATAGTGGCACAGGAAGGTATTTTATTGAAAATACTAAAAAAATTCATTTATTTATTGGAATAATTATATTATTATTCATAAGCTATTTAATTGGAATTTTTAAAATTGGTTTAATGGCTGTGGCTGTGGCTGTGCTGGTTGGAATAGTCATTGTAAAAAGTTCAAAAAAATCTTTTGGATGTATCACGGGGGATATACTGGGAGCTTCCTGTGAGATAACAAGGGCATTTGTGTTATTAATAATGGTTTTTTTGATAAATATTAATATGGGCATAATATAAAAAATAAAATAAAAAATAAATTATGCTTTACATATTATTTTATCAACACATACGGAACTATCTTTTCCTTTTACCTTTAATTCTCCATTGTCGATATAAATAATATCTCCTTCTTCATATTCTCCTTTAATTTCAATTTCATTATATAAATTAGGGTTAGAACATATCGTATCTATTGCAAGATGGTTTTCATCCAATACTAATTTACCATTTTTGATATACCCCACTTCTCCATTAATTTCTATTTTTTCTGCAATAAGCATAGTTTTTTTAATATCTATCATTTGCTGCCTTAATCCGTTCCTATATTCCTTTAAGTCATTTATGTCTTTTTTTATTAATTCCTTGAAATTATTGTGTTTGTCTTTGGTATGTAATAATATTATTTCTTCCGATACCGTTGGACCATCACATCTTTTAATGGCATTTTCAATGATATTTTTTACCTTTTCAATAGGCATATTTTTAAAGTTTGGTGCATCTTTTTTTAGTTCGTTATGCACAATTTCCTTCAAATACCTATTTCCAAATAAAATAAGTCCATGCCCTACATTTGACGATTTTTTTGTAATTGTGTCATTTAATATATCGATAATGGCACAATTTCCCGTTGATAAATACATTCTTCTTCTTTGGGAATCTGTTCCTATTGATTTAACTTCTCCAACCAATACCCCATTTACTTCTCTAACTTTAAGCTGTTTATCTTCAATATATACTTTTATGCCGTATTCATCTGCAATTTTTTTAAATTCTTCGTCGGTTTTTATATTTCCAGAATATAATAATTTTTCAAGTTCCTCTCTCTGTTCAGCGTTTCCCCTAAATATTATGTTCCTTTTGTCTCCTCCAACAACAGCACCATTTGCACCATAATAACCTACTATAATACTCACATTATCACCTATTAAACATATTTTTAATTATGATAAATAATAATTTAATATATTATTATTTTTGGTGATATATATAATTTTCCATATGTTATTATAGTTCCTTTTTTTTATTTTTTATTTTTTAAATGTAATATATTATATAAATACACAAAAATAGTATGTTATTCATACGATATATTTAAATAATGGTAAAAAACTATTATTAATTATTAATTATTAATACTAATATTAATTATAATATCTTTTTATTTATAATATATTATAAAAAAATAAATAAAAACTTTTTAAGTTTTCAAATTATTAACGAAGGTGAAAAAATGGTGGATATGGATAGAATAAGTATATCTCTACCTACTAAATTATTGGGAGAATTTGATGAAATAATTGGCGATAGAGGATATGCCAGTAGAAGTGAAGCAATAAGGGATTCTATACGAGATTATATTATAAAACATAAATGGATACATAGTTTAGAAGGAGAGCGGTCAGGAACAATAACAATCATATATGACCATCATGCATCGGACCTCATGGAAAGAATAACGACCATACAGCACGATTATAGTAATTTAATTGTAGCTACGCTACATATGCATATGGATCATGACAATTGTATGGAGGTCGTAATTGTAAGGGGAGACGCTAAAATAATAAGGGAATTAACTGATAGATTAACTTCTCAAAAAGGAGTAAAACAGGTTAAATTAAATGTAATGGTTCCAGGAGGCAATATACCCGAATAATTACAAGATTTAATAATAATCTACTAATTCAAATCCTTTATTTTTCAATTCTTTTTTCTTTTTGAATATTATTTCTTCAATATTTTTATGTTCTACATTTTTATTATTTTCATCATATAGGGGTATAATATTTATTGTATGTTTGGTTTTATCGTAAAAATATGGTTTTTCTACAATATATTCTTTTTTAATGTATTGTTCAAAACATTTATTTATATATAAACTATATCCTTTTTCAACCAAATCAAGGGCATAAAATGGATTTTTCACAGTTTTTGTGATTTTATGGGTTATATTCTCACTTTTTAAAATATTCCAAATTATGCGTTGAGGGGAATATCTTATGCCTATTAAATTATTATGATTAAATTCATATTTTGGACTATGCACCTTAATAAAATAATCATAAGCCACAGGTATGGGGTCGTAAAAACTCCTTTGGAATTTTGAAACTCCAAAATCCATACTCCAATAGGGGTCATCTATGCCAATAATAGACAGCAAATCCATTTTATATAACTTTAATATGTTATCAAAAGATGAAATAATTATATTATCAA
This sequence comes from Methanococcus aeolicus Nankai-3, assembly GCF_000017185.1. NCBI lineage: Archaea > Methanobacteriati > Methanobacteriota > Methanococci > Methanococcales > Methanococcaceae > Methanococcus > Methanococcus aeolicus. Next base: position 1,249,543 of record NC_009635.1, read on the forward strand.
ATAATATTTTTCCAATTTCCCCACTTATATATCCGCAACCAATGAATTTATCGGAAGATATTCTTTTTTTTCTTAATTCGTAGTATTTTACTATTTCTTGGGCAGTTTCTGTTAGTATTGTTCCATATGTAGAGGAGTATATTAATTGCACCCCAAGTTTTTTTTCAAGCCGTTTTATCTGTATATTCACTGCGGAAGGGGGAATACTGAGGAGCTCCGCAACTTTATTTTGGGATTTTTTTTCAGAGATTAATCTAAGTATTCTTATCTGTCGTTCTGTTATGGGAGCTCCATTGTAATTTATTCCTATTGTGGTGGTTAGTTTATTCATACTCTAATTTTTGCGTATGTATTATATATAATATTTGTTATTGTATTATTTAAGAAATATAATAGCAGGGAATCTATAAAATTTATTATTTAAATATATGAATTAACACAATACTTATATATTACGGTGATTTAATGAGTAATGATATTGAATTTCGGAAACTTGAACATCTCTTTGTGTGTAATTATTGCGATGTTGAATATAAAAAGGGAACACTCCTTGAAGATGTGGAATTAATCCATAGCGGAATTTCAAATTGTGATTTGGAGGATATAGACACATCTATAAATCTTTTTGGAAAAAATTTGGGAGCTCCCATAATTGTAGCAGCAATAACTGGCGGACATTCTAAGGCAAAAGAAATAAATAAAAATATAGCCATTGCAATAGATGAGTTAAATTTAGGAATGGGCGTAGGTTCTCAACGAGCTGCTCTTATTAATGAGGAATTGATGGAGACATATTCCGTAGTGAGAGATTATACCTCTTCGTTGGTATTGGGCAATCTTGGAGCCGTAAATTTCATAGAGGACGGCTGGGATGAAGAAACAATACACAAAGCCGTAGAAATGATAGATGCCGATGGAATGGCAATTCATTTTAATCCACTTCAAGAGGCAATCCAACCCGAAGGAGATTATAATTTTAAAGGAATAGAGATATTAAAAGATATAATGGAAAATTACAATAAAACATATAATAATAAAAGTAATAAGAAAATTCCATTTATCGCAAAACAGGTCGGAGAAGGATTTTCAAAAGAAGATGCTTTATTATTAAATGGTCTTGGGTTTGATTCAATCGATGTTGGAGGAAGTGGCGGAACATCTTGGGCGGCCGTGGAGTATTATAGAATAAAAGATGAAGAATCTAAAAAGTTTTCCAAAAAGTATTTAGAGTGGGGCATTCCAACGGCGGCATCTATATTGGAAGTTAAACAAAATTTCGACAAACCAATAATTGCCACAGGAGGAATCAGGTCTGGAATGGATATTGCAAAATCAATGGCTATTGGGGCTCAATGTTGCGGTGTTGCATTACCGGTATTAAAGGCAGCACTAAGGGGCTCCGAGGATGTTATAAAGTTGATTGAAAATTATATCGAGGAATTAAAAACTACAATGTTTTTAATGGGTTGCGATAATGTCAATGAATTAATGAATTCGCGATATATAATTAAAAATGAGTTAAAGGAATGGATTTAATAGATATCAGATTAGTAAATCGACGGATACATCTGGTATAATTCCAAATAAATAATAAAGACCGAATTATGTTTTTTAATTATTACTATTGGTTTTATGCCATTAGTATGGTATGTTCAAAAAGTTGTTCTTTAATGTCCTAAAATGTTCCTGAACTACTCTATTTTGAACATAATCTGTAAATGTTGATTTACCATATTTATAATATATATGTGTAAAAAAGAACAAAAAACACAGCAAATAAAAATTAGAGAAATATAAAATATAAAGAAATATAAAATTTATTATAAACAGATATATTATATGAAAAGAAGTGATAATATGCAATTAGAAGTAGTAGCAATAGGGGGATATGAGGAGGTCGGAAGAAATATGACGGCCGTAAATGTCGATGGGGAAATAATTATATTCGATATAGGTTTAAGGCTAGATAGAGTAATGATACATGAGGATACTGATGTATCAAAAATGCACAGTTTAAATTTAATTGAAATGGGGATTATTCCAGACGATACTGTAATGAAAAACATAGAGGGGGAAGTTAAGGCAATAGTTTTGTCCCATGGACACCTTGACCACATAGGGGCAATTACAAAATTAGCCCACAGATATAACGCCCCAATTATCGGGACGCCGTATACCTTGGAATTGGTAAAAAGGGAAATATTAAGTGAAAGAAAATTTGATATAAGAAACCCACTTATTACCCTTAATGCAAAAGATACAATGGATTTAACTTCCAATTTATCCCTTGAATTTGTAAAGGCCACACACAGTATTCCCGACGCAGTATTGCCAGTTTTACATACGCCTTATGGTGCTGTATTGTATGGGAATGATTTTAAATTTGATAATATTCCTATCGTTGGCGAAAGACCTGATTATAGGGCTTTAAAAAGAGTTGGTAAAAAAGGAGTATTATGTATGATTTCGGAGAGCACCAGAGTAGATTTTGAAGGTAAAACTCCATCGGAGGGACATGCAGCAAATCTTTTAAAGAACGATTTGTTATGGACAGATAATGAGAAAAATGGAGTTGTAATTACTACATTTTCATCACATATCGCAAGAATTAAATCTATAACAGATATTGCCGAAAGAATGGGGAGAACCCCAGTATTAATTGGTAGGTCAATGTCAAAATATTGTGGTATTGCAGAGGATATAGGAATAGTAAAATTCCCTGAAAATACTAGAATGGCAGGAGACCCAACATCTGTTGAAAGAACGCTAAATCAAGTGATGAAAGATGGAAAAGAAAAATATTTATTGGTAGTTACCGGACATCAAGGAGAGGAAGGAGCAGTTCTTTCAAGGATGGCTACAAACAAACTACCATTTAGATTTGAGAAATATGACCAAGTTGTATTTTCCGCAGATGTAATTCCAAATCCTATGAATGCGGCACAAAGATATTTATTGGAAGCTAGATTGGGATTAATGGGAGTAAGATTGTTTAAAGGAGCGCATGTTTCAGGACACGCAGCAAAAGAAGACCATAGAGATATGTTAAGATGGTTAAATCCAGAACATATAATTCCTGCACATGGTGATTTTAATCTTACTTCAAAATATGCAAAATTAGCAGAGGAAGAAGGATATAGATTGGGAGAAGATGTCCATCTTTTAAGAAATGGACAAAGTTTGAATTTTGAAAGAATTATGTGATGTTATTTATATAATATAAATTATATTATGGTGTGTTCGGAGCTCCTTGCAGTAAAATAGATACTACAAATATATTGACATACTATGGAAAAACACAATATATATCCTATCTAATTTTTTAATAAATTTATATTTTTATCATATATTGCCATATGGGGTGAAATCATGGAATTATTTGACAAAACCATATTATTGAAAATTGAGGAAGAATTAAATAGACAAGTAAATAAAGAAGGCAAGCTATATGAAGCATCGAAACATCTTTTATTTGCAGGGGGTAAAAGAATTAGGCCTTATCTGTCTGTTTTAACCTATCTATTAAAGAAAGATGATATTGATGAGGTTCTAACCCCTGCTGTCTCTGTGGAATTAATCCATGGTTATTCCCTTATCCATGACGATATTATGGATAATGACAGTGAAAGGAGAGGAAAACCTACTGTTCATATAGTATATGGGGAACCTATTGCAATTCTTGCAGGGGATTTACTTAATACTTTGGCATTTAATGCAATTTCTCAAATGGAGAATTTAGAAAAGGCACACGAAATATTAAAAATAGTAAGTAAAGCATCTGTGAAGGTTTGCGAAGGGCAGGCAACAGATATGGAATTCGAAGAAAGAGAAGTAATTCCTACAATTGATGAATATTTTGACATGATTTCAAAGAAGACAGGAGCATTAATTGTAGCACCTATTGAAATAGGGGCAGTAATGGCAGATTTTACCGAAGAAGAAAGAAAGGCAATATGCGAATATGCTAAAAGAATAGGTATGACATTCCAAATACAGGATGATGTTCTTGATTTAATCGGGGATAAAAATACCATTGGAAAACCAGTTGGAAGCGATATAGTGGAAGGTAAAAAAACTATTATGGTATTACATGCACTTCAAACACTTCCAGAGCCTGAAAAACAAAGGTTTTTAAAAATATTAGGAAATAGCAATGCAACAGATGAAGAAATTAAAGAAGCTATTGAAATGTTGGGCCCTTCTATTAATTATGCAAAAGATATTATGAAAACTGCCACAATAGAAGCAAAAGATTATTTAAAAATATTTGATGAAGAAAAAAGGAAAAGATTAGAAAATATCGCTGAGTTTATAATTGAACGGGTTTTCTAAAAATACATTAAATATATATGTATATATTTTATTTTTTTTACTATCTATCGTGCTCCCAATATATTGCATCCAACAATATGGCAACAGGAGCTCCCATAGTTTCAGCATAATCCGAGCCCAAACAAATATATTTATATGCTTCCTCAGGGGTTTTTGGGCAATAATATGGTATATCCACAGTTTCAAGTAATTTTTTAGTCCATTTCCCCATGGGTATTTGGGCAGGTATCTGTTCTTTTAATTCTCCCCTATGACTAATTATAAATAATATCGGGATATCATATATTTTGCAGAATGAACCAATGGCATTTATGCAATTTCCAAGTCCTGAATTTTGCATCAATATTGCCGTTCGTTTGTTTGCAAGGTGGGCACCCCCACAAATTCCAACAGCTTCTTCTTCTCTGGTGGCAATTACATATTGTATGTCGCTTTCTTTTTTATTTTTTCCATCTTTTTTATTTTCAATTAATTTAATTAAATTATCTAAATTTGCACAGGGAACTCCTGCTACAAACGATATTCCTGAATCAATTAGGGCGTTATAAACCGATTTACTGGCTTTCATAGTGTATTACCTCGATTATATAATATATAAATATATGTGTAGTTAAACAATAAATAACCAATATAAAATAAACAATTGTGATATAATGAATTTAAAAACATTAAAAATATTCATAGAAGGATATGGTTGCACACTTAACACAGCAGATACAAACATAATAAATAATTCTATAAAGAAATTTAAGAACTTTATTATTGTAAATAATTTAGATGATGCCGATATTGTGGTCATAAACACTTGTGTTGTTAGGTTAGAAACAGAGCACAAAATGATTTCGCGTATAAATTATATTAAATCATTAAATAAATACATTGTTATAGCTGGCTGTATGCCGAAGGCACTAAAAAAGAAAGCCGAGAAAATAAATCCAGATATATTAATAATGCCAAAAGAGGCACATCTTATAGGGGATATAATATATAATTATTTTAAAAATAATATAGGTAATGAAAATAATGCCGATAATAAAATAGAGGACAGTATGAAATGTGGGGAGCTCCCTCATAATCAGGCTTCATCCAGTGGCAACTATAACGACATTGATAATAAACTAACCCAATTAAAACCAAATAATTTAATAATGCCATTACCTATATCGGAAGGATGCACTGGAAAATGCACATATTGTATCGTAAAAATAGCAAGGGGTAGATTGGCCTCATATAATCCCGATAAAATAATAAATAAAGCAAAAGAATTTGTAGATAATGGAGTAAAACAGATGTTAATTACTTCGCAGGATACGGCATGTTATGGATTTGATAAAAACACTACGCTACCAACATTATTAAATGAAATATGCCAAATTAAAGGAGATTTCAACATAAGAATAGGAATGATGCATGCTAAAAATGTCCCTATGATTATCGATGAATTGATAGACCGTTATAAAGATGATAAAATTACAAAATTTTTCCACCTTCCAATCCAAAGTGGAGATGATGATGTTTTAAGGGCAATGAAAAGAGAATATACTGTTGATGAATATATGGACATTGCAATGGAATTTAAACGAAAAATAAAGGATTTAAACTTTAACACTGATGTTATTGTGGGGTTCCCAACTGAAACAGAGGATAATTTTAATAATACAATAGAATTATTAAAAAAATTAAAGCCTGATGCAATACATGGGGCAAAATATACTCAACGAAAAGG